>NZ_JBHVVI010000082.1:0-42456 GCF_042883685.1 Kitasatospora sp. NPDC058190 | reverse complement strand
GCGCTCTTGCCCATGCCGATGACGCCGCACAGGATCGCGTTCGGGTTCGTGAACCCCTCTATTCGGCCCGAGTTGTAGAGCGCGAACGGGTCGTAGCAAAAAGAGCCCTCCGCGTGGAGGTCCCGGCCGATGAAGATGCCCTCGGCGCCGAGGCCGGCCTCGGCGAGGAACGGGTAGGCCCCGCCGGCGACGGCGGTGGTCATGCGGTGCTTGGACAGGCGAAGTCGGCTGCCGCGGGCGGAGGCCGGGCCCGGCCGCCCGGACGCGGGGTAGGTGGGCTGCAGGTCGGGGTCGGCGCCGCGGCGATACTCCGCCAGAGCAGTCGACCCCATGACCTTCTCCCCAGCAGCGGCCAGCCCTCCCTGTCCATGGTGCGTCGTACCCAGGCACCGCGCCATCAAGGCTGGTCTCTCAATGGCCGAAGCGGAAGTGGTGGCGTCGGGCGGGCTTGGCCGTGGTAGCGGGTGGCACCTCAGCCACGTTGTCGGCCCTGTCGCCTTGCTCGGCGGCAACTTCTTCAGGCGGTACTCGGACCGTGCGGACAGCCGTCCGCCGGTGACGCGCGCCGGTCGTCCGCCGGTGTCGCGCACCGGCGACGACCATGGCGAAGCCCAGACCGACGATCAGCGTCAGAGCGATGCCGGCCAGGAAGATCGCGAGGCTGTCCAGGGTGGCGATGTGGTTGCCGAGGACCGTCAGCGCGTAGTCCGGTCCACCGGAGGTGTTGTCCGTGATCAGCAGGCCGATGAAGGCCCCCGTCGCACCGAGCAGGAGAAGTCCAAGCAGCAGCATGGTGTCGTCCTTTCCATGACCAAGCCGCGTGGCGGATGCGCCCGCCAGCTCAGGTGCTAGGCCGGGATGCACGGCCCCGAAGGTCGCGAACTTCCATCGCTTTCGAGGAGCGAGTCTTGGTGAGCCCGCAGGAGCCCGCGGGCCTGCTCCACGGCCTGCATCGGGTCGCGCAGACCGGTATAGACGCAGATCGTGTAGTGCACGTCGGCAAGCCGACGCCCGCCCTCGCTCGTCCGGACTCGTGAGTCGCGAGTGAGCGCGTCTGCCTCAGCCACAAGCGCACACAGCGCGGAGAAGTCGATCAATGGCATTCGAGATCCGCCTCCCTACACCTTCCGGTGCGAACACGCTCTTCAGCTCAATCGTTCCGGTCCGCTGAGCGCGCCGCCACCGCGGCTCCGGCCTCGTTGCTTGGGGTGGCTCTGCTGCTGGTTGCTTTCGCGGTCAGATCACCGGTCTGCGGCTTCGGAGGAGGAGAGCGGCGGCGAGCGCGGCGACGCCTTCGGCGATGGCCGCGGTCTGTTTGTCGCTGAACCAGACGGGTTCGTACATGTTGGGCAGCGGTCCGAGGGTGCCGACGTCGACGTAGCGGTAGAGGAGCAGTGCGGCGAGGCCGCCGGCCGCCACGACGAATGCGAGGGTGACTGCCGACCGCCGAGGCCAGACGAGTACCAGTAGCGCGGCCAGGGCCGCGAGGGCGGCTTCGAGCCTGAAGAGATCGCCCTGGCTGACCGACGCGCTGACCGCGTCGTACTGGTCGGCGAGGTGGGCGTGGATGTAGGCATCGACAGCGAGACCGGCCGCCGCTAGCCACCTGAGGACGCTCCGGTGAGGCCATCCGGCGAGGCGTGGTCGGCGATACGACCAGCGGGACAGCATGGTGACACCTCGCAGCTATGAGCAGTGGCACTCCGCACTCGCCGAGCCAGGCTCTGCGCCGGACGTCGTGGCCACGCCACAAGTGTGCATCGCCGACCGACAGGTAACCCGTTTCCGAACCGGCCCGCCTTTCCACGGCCTTGATGATCTTGGTTGGGCGGGCCGGCCGGTGGACGATGACTGTGTGACTGTTCCTTCCGCCGATGAGCCGGAACCGCTCATGGCGCTCGCGAAGCTCACCGAACTACGAGACCTGGCCGCGACGGCTCTGGAGTTGTGGCAGAACGGGGACCGGACGGGGGCGTTTGATCTGGTCAACGCGTCGATGCCGGTGGCCGCGGCTGCGGCAGAGGCGTTGAACGTGCTGATCGAGCTCGACCGTCCCTCGGTCGTTGAACGCGAGGACGGTGATCACGTGACGGAAGACAATGTCACGGACGTCACGGACACTGCCCGCCAGGCCGTACGGAGAGCCGCCGACCGCCTCGTTCGGGACGCCGACGCGCTGAACGCGGCTTCCGCCGAGGCGCGGCAGGCCGGTCTGGAGGCGCGTACCGAAGACCTGCGCCAGGCCGTGGTCATCGCATGGCAGGCCGGCGTCGACTTGCCGGTTATCGCAGCCGACGCCGGCCTGGACATCACAACCGTCGAACACTGGATCGCCGTCCACGACCTGGGGCGCACGTGATCCCGCTGACAGGCCGGATCGCCGGGGGAGGTGCCGTCCGGGCTGATCGGCCGGTGAGGGGCTGCGCAGTTCCGGGATCCGGGCGTGGTGGGACTAGTGACGATCGGCGCTGCCACGGCGGGTCGTGAGCGCCGGACCCGGGGCCGCGGCAGCTCGGCGGGACCGATTGCGGACCGGGCCCGGTACCACTTCCTGGTGGACCGAACGGGTGGCCCGCACGCGTCCGAAGCCGCGCCACGACGGCGGGCGACCTCGCAAGCAGCAGGATCGGGGCACCCGCAGCCGCCGTGAGGAGATCCCCGCCGTGCTTGAGCGCACTCGCCGCAAGGACGCCACCGACGTCACCTTCATCCTGCCCGCCGACCACCCGACCGGGGAGGTCAGTGTCGTCGGGGACTTCAACAACTGGCAGGCGGGCATCCACCCGCTCACCATCCGGGCGGACGGCATGCGCGCGGTGACCGTGGAAATGCCCGCCGAGAGCCGCATCGCCTTCCGCTACCTCGCCCACGGCGGCCACTGGTTCGACGACCACGAGGCGGACGGCCACGACGGGGCAAACGGCTACCTGCACACCTGACCGACCCCGCGCACCAACGACAGGAATGGACACGTGATGACGGACATCTGGGGCTACAGTGCCTCCTCGCAGTACGCGCCCGGCACGGACCTTAACGGCTACAAGGTCGAGGCCACCGACGGAACCGTCGGCAAGGTCGACGACGCCACCGACGAGGTCGGTGCCGCCTACATCGTCGTCAACTGCAGGCCGTGGCTGATCGGCAAGCACGTGATGCTGCCCGCCGGCACCATCACCCGCGTCGACCACGACAACGAGACGATCCACGTGGGCCGCACCAAGGACCAGATCAAGGACGCCCCCGAGTACAACCCCGACATCCACAGGAACGACGCCGGCTACCGGACCTCGCTCGGCAGCTACTACGGCAACCTGCCGCGCTGACCCGGCAGTTGCGGGCCCGGGCCGCCGGCCCGGGCCCGCACGCGCTCTCCAGCCAGGCCCACCTGGACGCAGCCGCCACGGTCCCCGGGCCCGACCCGACGAAAGGCTCCGGCTGCTCGCCCGTCTGGATCCCACCTGGGGAAGACGAGGGTGCGCTCGCGGCCCGTTGCTGACCGGTCGCCCTGCGGCGCGCCCTTCGCGGCGCCGTGGTTACACAGTCACAGCGTGCGCAGGGCCTGCTCGCACTCCTGGCACCGCTGGTCGGCAAGCGCGGGCGGGTACCAGGACTCGCCGGGCCGGGTCGGCCGGTAGTGCGTATGCTCCATCGGGCCGGTCTCCAGCCCGCACAGCGTGTACGGCTGCGGGTCCTCGGGCACCTCAGGATCGGCACCGGTGGCGTGCACCGCGATAACGGCGGGTTCGACGCCGTCCGCGCCGATGGCCACGTCGGGCTCCAGCTCGAAAAGCACGATGATCGATCCCATCCACCGAGCCTCTGATGTCCCTTTCGGATCCACACCCGGGGGTGCGCCGTTCGAGGTGAACACCGGGTCCCGTTCCCCGGTTCACCGGGGAGCCGAACGCACGCCGGGCCTCCCACCGCAGCGTCCAGCCGGCGTTTCCGGCCTTGGGCGCAGGGCACACGCCGGGCGTGGATCAGTCCCAGGCACCGGTACTCGAAGCCCTCGCGGCGTTCCATGCCAACCCGTTGACGTCCTTCACGCCACCCGGTCACAAGCAGGGCCGTGGCACCGACCCGCGTGTGCTGGCCACGCTCGGCGCTGATGTCTTCCGTGCGGACGTGCTGGCGACCGGGGGCCTGGACGACCGCACCGGCTCCCGCGGGATCCTCCAGCACGCCCAGGCGCTGATGGCGGAGGCCGTCGGCGCCGACCACACGTTCTTCTCCACCTGCGGCAGCTCCCTGTCGGTGAAGGCGGCGATGCTGTCCGTCGCCGGCCCGCACGAGCAGCTGCTGGTGGGCCGGGACGCGCACAAGTCTGTCATCGCCGGCCTCGTCCTCGCCGGTATCCGCCCGGTCTGGGTCGAACCCCAGTGGGGCCAAGGGCTGCATCTGGCGCACCCGCCCTCCGCCGGACTGCTTCCGCGCCATGTTGGACCGGCATCCGGACGCCCGAGGGGCGCTGGTGACCTCACCGACGCCGTACGGGACGTGCGCCGACCTGGCCGCCATCGCCGACGTCTGCCACGACGCCGGGAAGCCACTGATCGTGGACGAGGCGTGGGGCGCGCACCTGCCCTTCCACCCGGACTTGCCGACCTGGGCGATGCACGCGGGCGCGGACGTGTGCGTCACCTCCGTCCACAAGATGGGCTCCGCCCTGGAGCAGAGCTCTGTCTTCCACCTTCAGGGCCGACTCGTCGACCCGGCCGTCCTCAAACAGCGCGAGGACCTGCTGGGCACCACCAGCCCCTCCGTCCTCGTCTACGCGGCCCTGGACGGCTGGCGGCGCCAGATGGTCCAGCACGGCCGCACGCGCCCTCGGCACCAGCGGCTACCGCGCCGGCGACTGGCTGCGCTCCCGCCACCAGATCACCCTTCACGTGTGCGACCACCGCCGTATCAGCGCCCAGCTCACCCACGCCGACGACCCCACGACCGCCGACACCCTGCTGCGGGGGCTGGCCGAACTGGTCCAGGCAGCGCCCGGTTTCCCGCCCGTTCCGGCGGTGCACGTGCCCGACCCGCCGCAGCTTCGTCTGGAGCAGGCGATGCTGCCGCGCGACGCGTTCTTCGGCCCCACCGAGCAGGTGCCCATCGACAAGGCGGCGGGCCGCGTCGCCGCCGAGATGCTCACCCCCTACCCGCCCGGCATCCCGGCCGCGCTGCCCGGCGAGCTTCTCAACGAAGACGTCATCGACTACCTGCGCACCGGGCACGACGCCGGGATGCTCATCCCCGACTCCGCCGACCCCGAACTGCGCAGTGTGCGCGTCGCCGTCCAGGGCGGCACCGCGTGAAGCAATCAGCCGCCGGCGCGCAGGCGGGCGAAGACCGTGTCGACATCAAGGTGATCGGTCTCCGATCCTGCGGGCACCAACGTGAACGAGTCCGCGAGGAAGCCAGTCGCGGCGTCCTGCGGGGCGCTGACTACCGCCTGGCCGTCTGAGCCTTGCAGGGTGATAAGTACTTCACCGGCGGGCCCGGGCCTGACCTTGACGTCTCCGTTGCCGACCGGGGCGTGGCGGCCCTCGTTCAGCAGTTCGCGGCCGAAGTGCCAGCACAACCCCGCACCGCTCGCGCAGCCGAAGGGGGCCGACGGGAACACCAGGCAGGCCGCATAGGGAAACTCGGCGTCGATTCGGGACGTCGGGCAGCAGAGTTTCGGGAAACGTGACGGGCAGCGGGCGGACGGCGGACTTCTGCAAATCCGATCACCTTCCTGGTGGGCACCGACCCGGACAGCCCGGTGCGTGCCAGCAGCGCCTACCCCAGCGTCCACCCGCCAGCCAGCAAGCCCGATATCCGCACAACTCCCGCGCTTTCGACGCACGTTGGCCGTCAACGCGGAAGGCGGCCCGGCTCGGCTTGAGGTGTCCGCGCGCGTCAGCATCGGCGGCCCGACCCTCGGGGCCGCCGACCGGCGAGGTGTCGGTGAGCACTCGTCAGGCAGGTCGCGCAGGAACGGCCGTCGAGTGGATCGCGCTCGCCGACGGCTGCTGGCATGCTCGGCTGGTTGTACCTCGTGTACGGAGGGAGTCCGCTGATGCTTGTCCTGTCCGTGCTGGCGCGGCGTAGGGGTGGGTCGTGGTGAGGGGCTGGATGATCGGGGCCGTCGGCGGACCGGGCGGCCCGCTGCGGTTGCTGGTGGTGCTCGTCGACGGTCGGCGGCTGGTAACCGGGCAGCTGTCCGAGCGGGAGCGGGCCGAACTTTGGGCGCAGGTCGTCGGGCGGCTTCGGGAGCCGCATCCGGTCCGGTCGGTGGTGTGCTGGCTGCACCCGGTACTCGCCGTCGTCGTCGAGATGGAGGCCGACCGGGTAGTCCGAACCGCCCTACCCGCAGCGGACAGCTGAGCGGCCCCCTGCTCACAATGGAGCCGCGATGCCTGCAACGCCGCAGGAGACGGTCACGTGCTCGGAACGGGACTCGCAACCGCCCCGATTCCCCCGCGGGCGGTGAGGCGGGCGAGGCGGTCGCCCACGTCGGTCAGCGACTGACAGTGGCCGAACACGGCTCGTTGCCGGTCGGCGCCAGTGCAGCCGTTTCAAGCAGGGGGCGCCGCTCGTGTGCAGGGTGCCGTGTTCGGGGCAGACGCGGGCCATGGTGAGAATCGGATACACGATGATGACCGAGCAGCGTGGCCCGCGAGATCTGGTCGCGGACGTGGTGCGCGCGGAGCGGGCCGGCTTCGACTTCTCGGTGATCTCGGACCACTCCTTCCCTTGGCTGGACGAGCAGGGCCACGCCCCCTATGCCTGGGCGGTGCTCGGCGCCGCTGCGCAGGCCACCTCCCGCATCCCGCTCATGACCTACGTCACCTGCCCGACCTTCCGCTACCACCCCGTCGTGGTCGCGCAGAAGGCCGCCACGGTGCAGCTGCTCTCCGGCGGCCGTTTCCGGCTCGGCCTGGGCAGTGGCGAGAACCTCAACGAGCACGTGGTTGGCCGTGGCTGGCCCGCGGTGGCGGTGCGCCAGGCGATGCTCGACGAGGCCGTGCAGATCATCCGGGCGCTGTTCGAGGGCGGGTACGTGACTCGTCACGGCCGGTACTTCGGCGTCGAGGGTGCCCGGTTGTGGGACCTTCCCGACCGGCCGCCACCGATCGGCATCGCCGTCTCGGGGCCGGACTCCTGCGAGCTGGCGGGCCGGCTGGCCGATCTGGTGATCGCCGTGGAGCCCGACCCGGCCCTGGTGGCGGGATTCGCCGAGCACGGCGGGGCCGGGAAGCCGGCGGTGGGCCAGCTGCCGGTGTGCTGGGACACCGACCGGGACGCCGCCGTGCGACGGGCCCACGAGCAGTTCCGCTGGTTCGGCGGCGGATGGAAGGTCAACGCCGACCTGCCGGGGACCGCGGGCTTCGCCGCCGCGAGCCGCTTCGTGCGCCCCGGCGACGTCGCCGAGGCCATCTGCTGCGGTGACCGGGTGGAGGACTTCGTCGACGCGGTCCGGCCGTTCGCCGATGCCGGGTTCGGCGACGTCGCGCTCGTCCAAGTCGGCGGCGACAGCCAGCCGGCCTTCCTTGACTGGGCCGAGACCATGCTGCTGCCGGCCCTGCGAGCAGCGTTGTGAACCTACAGGCCCCGGCAACCGGTGCTGGCCCGCCACCGGCCGGTCGTGGAAGCGCCGGCCGGCGGACTTGATACCAGAACCGCCGGGATCGGGTCACCCGATCGCCGACCTGTCACCAGGCGGTGCCCCGAAAGTTCGCCGTCCGCCCAGCCGCCCGGCGGCGGGCTGCCTCCGGCGGACGTAGGTTGCGGGCATGACCAGTGACGAGACGATGCTCCCGGCTGTGGGGGTGCGCCCGCTGGACGAGGTCTTCGACGCGATCGAGACCGCGAACCGGCGCCCGCAGCCGTGGACCGGGTTCGACCACGCAGTCCTGGGCGCCTACCGGTGGGCCGCCGGTACCCAGGTCGCGGCCCCGGTCACCGCCGCCGCCGCCGCGCTCGGCGCCGCCGGGCCATGCCGGGCGCAGCTGCTGGCCGAGTGCCAGGCCGCCGCGGTCCGTCTGCGCGAGGCCCTGACCACGGGTGCGGACAGCGCGGGCGCGCTGGGCGCCTACCAGGCGCTGGCCTGGCTGTGCGGCCACCACGACGACCGTCCCTAACCGCCACTGACCCCACAGGAGGTGCCGACGTCGTGCCCAGTCCGAACAGGACGCCCTGGTGGAGGAGCCGGCGCTCCCGGCCTGACCTCTCGGCGGGCTTAGGGTCCGACGGTGTGGAGGACGCCAGCAGGCGTTTCCTCCTCTACGGGGTCCTGCCGCTGTGGTTCGCCCCGGCGGTCGCGGACTGGGCCATGCACCGGCGCACCAGGATCGAGGACACCAGCGGCCTGCGCGAGTCCCTCGTCCACACGCTGATGATGGCCGAAGCCGGCGGCCCGGTCACCTGGGCCTGACCGCCGAGATCAACCCGCTGGTCCTGACCGCCATGACGGGCGCGGCTCTGGCCCACGGGGCGACCGCGCTGTGGGACGTCGCCCTGGCCACCGGCGAGCGGGAGGTCACCCCGATCGAGCAGCACATCCACAGCTTCCTCGAAGTCCTCCCGCTGCCCGTCGGTTACCTGACCGGCTCCGCCGCCGTCACGGCCTTCATCGCCCTGCCATACGGCGAGGAACTCCTGCGCTGCGCACGCGCCCAGACCGCCGCGGCAAGAATCGCCCGTACCCGGGGGAGGATCCGTTGACGACGAACAAGGGAGCACCGGGCCGGGACGAGACACCCGAAGAGCGGGCCGACCGCCTGTGGACCGACATGCTCCAGGAAGTACGCGTGTGCCAGACCGGCGCGCAGATCCTCTTCGGCTTCCTCATCGGCGTCGCCTTCACCCCCCGCTTCGCCGGCCTGCCCGACTTCGACAAGAACCTCTACACCGCCACCGTGATCCTCGGCGCCGTCGCCACCGGCGCCCTCGTCGCACCCGTGGCCTTCCACCGCCTCCTCGCCGGCCACGGCATGAAACCCGAACTCACCCACGTCGCCGGCCACCTCATCGCCACCGGACTCATCATTCTCGCCCTGACCATCGCCGCCGCCCTGCTGCTCCTGCTGCGCATCGCGACCGGCAACCCGGCCGCGGCGTGGATCATCAGCGCCTCCGTCCTGGCGTGGTTCACCACGACCTGGCTCGTCCTGCCCCAGGTCGTGCTGCGGCGTACAGCTGCACGCCAGGCCGCCACAGGCGAGAGCGGCGAGGCGCGCGGCGGCCGGCCTCCGCGATGACGGCCCGTGCTTTCGGGCAGGCGGCCCAGGACGGGAGGTCCGGCGGTCATCGTCCTGACCGCCGCCGGATCCGGCCCGAATGGCCGTCGAGCACGCTCGTTCCGTGGCGACCGGGAGAGTGGTTGCCGCTTTCATCGCTACAAGCCGTGCTCGCCCGCTCCAGGGCGGGTGGTGTTGACCTTTCGGCCGGACCACCGGTATCTGAGCGGGATCTCGGGGAGGACGTGGAACGGTGGTGTCGGTGAGGAACAGCAGTCGGGTGACCTGGGGGCTGGGGGCGATGAGCACGAGGGCGGCGCATTCGCGCGTGAGTTCGAATCGGGCTTGCAGGGCGGGTTCGGTCCGGTGCAGGAGCAGAAGGTGACGTCGCGCAGGACGACGCAGAGCTGGTCCAGCGGGTGCGCGCGGGCCGGTTGATCGCGGCCGCGGCGATCTCCTGGGTGTCGAGGTCGATCTCGCCGGTGAAGTAGCAGACGGCGGTAATGCCGATCCGGGCAGTGCAGGCCCGCCAAGCAGCCTCGCATGGCGGCGCCGTCGCGCACGCGGCATGGATGTGGCTGACGGGGTGTATGACCGCCTCCTCGCCCGCCGGGGCGAATGAGACACCAGCGCTGTAACGGCCATACCGGGAAGGGTTTCCAAGCGCGAAGGCTGCGAACGGCGGGAACGACCGCAATCCCGCGGACCACGGTCGACACCTGCACCCTACGCGTCCCACCTGCCCAGCACGCTGTTCAGGCAACAAGATTCACCTGCGGGGCTACCCGGGAAGCCCTTCGGCGAAGGCGCGAACCGCGCCGCGCTTTGGCCCGGCGACGCCCTACAGGAGCACCTGCTCGCAGCTAGGGCAGGGGGGTGCCGCCCGTGGCGTTGAGGATCTCGCCGGTGATGTATGACGCTTCGGGCGAGGCGAGGAACACGTAGGCGGGGGCCATCTCGGCGGGCTGGGCGGGGCGGCCGAGCGGGGACTGTTCGCCGAAGTGCGCGACTTTCTCCTCGTCCATGGTCGCGGGGATCAGCGGAGTCCACACGGGACCCGGCGCCACCGCGTTGACCCGGATCCCCTCGGGTGCGAGCTGCTGGGCCAGGCCCTGGGTGAACGCGACGATCGCCGCCTTCGTCATGGCGTAGTCCAGCAGGTGCGGACTCGGCTTGTACGCCTGCACGGAGGCGCTGTTGATGATCGAGGACCCGGGGCGCAGGTGGGGCAGGGCGGCCTTGGTGAGCCAGAACATGCCGTACAGGTTGGTGCGCATGACCCGGTCGAACTGACCGGATGTGATCGCGGTGAGCCCGTCGGGCTGGGACATCTGGTAGGCGGCGTTGTTGACGAGGATGTCCAGGCCGCCGAGCTCGGTGAGGCACTGGTCGGGCAGGCGTTTGCAGAACTCCTCGTCCCGCAGGTCCCCGGCGACGGGCAGGGCGTGCCGGCCGGCCTGTGCGATCAGGGCTGTGGTGGTGTCGGCATCGGCCCGCTTTTCCGGCAGGTGGCAAAACGCGACGTCGGCACCCTCGCGGGCGAACGCGATGGCGACGGCCCGCCCGATCCCGGAGTCAGCGCCGGTGATCAGCGCGACCTTGCCGGTCAGGCGGCCCGAGCCGCGGTAGGAGGTCTCTCCGTGGTCCGGTTGGGGCTCCATCTGCTCCCCGCTGCCGGGGTGCGGCTGGCTCTGTGATGAGCACCGCCAGCCACGGCAGGACCAGGCACAGCAGCACGAGCAGTACCTTCACCATGGTCGCTCCTCGATTCCCGGGATTCCGGTCGCCGGGATCAGTTCGGGCTGATCCGGCCGCGCCAGGCGCCGCTGGCCGTTCTGCGGTGCTCGAACCCCTGCCTCGGCTGCCCGCCCCCACGCTGGGCAAACCGCTCGCTGCGACAAGGCCCGGTTGAGGCCGAAGGAACGCCGGCGGCCGGAGCAGGACGAAAGCAGCTACGGCGTGCGTCGAGTCGCGGAACGCGGGTACACGCTCGGGCGCAGCGCCCCTCGCTCGATCGCCGGGCACTCATGGGGCGTCGGACACTGTCGAAAAGGGGTCTCCCATGCTCGCTCTTGTCCTGGTTCTACTGCTCGCACTGATCCTCGGCGGTCTCGGATTCGCCGTCCACGTGCTGTGGTGGGTGGCGCTGGTGGTCTTGGCGCTGTGGCTGCTCGGCTTTGTATTCCGCGGCGCGGCAGAGGGCGGACGCAGCCGCTGGTATCGCTGGTAGTAGCAGCCGGCCTCACCCGGGCCGGCCGTCGGAGCCGAAGGAGCCGGCCGTCCGAGATGACGGAAGGGAGTCCCCGCGGGGAGCGTGGTCCTGGCGCTGACGGTGACCGCCATCGTCCTGGGACTGGTGAGCGTCGTCCACGGAGTGCTGTACCTGCTGTTCATCGGCATCGCGGTGTTCGTGGCCGGCCTGGCCCATCTCGCGCTCTCCGCCTCCCGCAGGCGCCCAGCCCGGTGACCGCCCGCCCGGCCCGGCTGGAGGAGCAGTCCGGCAGGGCCGTCTGCCGCTTCCGGGAAGCCTGCGAACGAGTCGCGCCCTACGTTCGGGGTACACGATCGGGCATTCCACAGAGGAGGAATCATGCCTGCGGGTAACAAGGAACGGGCCCGGCACGGCGAGTCGAAGACCGCCAGCCGCTCCTCCACCCACGACATGTCCTCCTCCCGGCGCGGCGGCCAGCACTCGCACTCCGGCTCCCAGGGCCCGACGAAGGAGCAGCTGTACAACGAGGCCAAGCAGCGCAACATCCACGGCCGCTCGAAGATGAACAAGAAGGAACTCGCCAGCGCCCTCGGCCACTGACCACGCGGCCCACAGCGACCGGCACCAGGCCGGCCAACCGGCACCCACCGGGCGAGACACGCCCGGTGCACCGGATCCGCCACCCGGCATGACGGGAAGGACAATGCGATGAGCACGGACGACACGAGCACCCGAAACGAGGACGAACCCTCGCGCGAAGGCGAAACGGTGCGGGAGCGGTCCGCGGAGGAGCGCAGCATCACGGCGCCCACCCCCAAGGACGTCCGGGCCAAGGCCGACGACAGGGACGACGAGGACGGCCAGGAGGCCGAGCCGCCCGCCGCCGACACCCAGGCACCCTGACCGGCAGGCCACTGCTGTGGGCCGACGGAAGGAGTCCTCACCGGGATCCGCGAGGGCCTACTCTTCCTGCCCTTCCACTGCGGCTACTGGGACCAAGGCGCCGATCTCGCCGACGGGTCCCCGCGCCACGAGCGCACCGCCAACGAACTCATCCCCACCCGCCTGGACTCCGCGTCCAGGCAACCCGTCTTCAAGACCGTCACCGTCCGCCTGGCCCCCTCGAACAGCCCCGATGACCCGGACCGGCCCTACCCGGTCAAGGCGAGGGGTGCAGACGGGTCTGCAGAAGGCGCAGCGCCTCGGCGGCACACTCCTCCTGGATGGCGCGCCGGTCACCGTCCGGGTTCGGGGAGATGCAGCGTGTGCCGCTGGCATCGGCAAGCGCAATGAACACCGTGCCCACCGGCTGACTGTCCTGCTCGCCAGGACCGGCCACCCCGGTCGTGGACAGGGCGTAGGTACTGCCCATCAGCCGCCGCACGCCGGACGCCATCTGCCGGGCCGCCTTGGCGTCGACGGCGCCGCGCCGCTCCAGCGCACGCTCGACGCCCAGGACACCGTGCGTGACGCCATCCGTGTACGCCGTCATCGAGCCGACGAACACCTCGCTCGCACCCGGCGCCTCGGTGAGCACGAGTGCCAGCAGGCCACCAGTCAGGGACTTGGCTACCGCCACGGTGCTCCCGGCAGCATGAAGGGCCGCATGAAGCACCACCCGGCCCTGGCTCGCCCCTCCTCCGGGCACAGGGCTGCTCACAAGGCGCTTCCACCCGGCCGCCCGGGGCTGGGCGAAAGGACCGCGGTGCTGACCGCCTGATGCCAGCCGTTCAGGGTGCGGGCCTGCTCGGCGGCCCGCTGTGAAAGGCGGTCCAGCTCCGCCGGGTCGAGGCGCTCGTCGGTGTTGGCGATGGCGCGCAGGGCCCGCCACACCGCGGACTTGCCCTCGACCCCGGTGCGCAGCGTCTCCAGTTCGATCAGGTCGCTGAGCGGGGCGCGGCGCACGACGGTCCCATTGGGCTTGAACCGGCCGAGGCGCTCACCGGCGAGGCCCAGCCAGGTCCGGTAGCGCCGGACGGGCACGCCGAGCCGGTTCATGATCCGCACGAGATCGTCCCGGTCCTGCTCGATGTCGCGGGCCAGCCGCCGCAGGTCGTCGGCACGGCCGCTGTCGGGGTGGGTGCGGGCCATGCGGTCCGCAAGTGCGGCGCCGCCGAACGCGCCGGTCAGGTGATCGTTCAGGTAGATGTGCAGCGGCTCGGCCAGCGGCTGGGGGGACATCGCGGTTCCTCCCTGATCAAGGACCGGTAGCCGGGCCGGCCGCGGTTGAGCGCGGCGACTCCGAGCCGGTCAGGGCCCGAAACAGTCTGGCCATCTCATCGTGCCGCGATCCCGAGCAAAGCGCTCGTGCGCAGCGGAGCAGGGTGCAAGTGGCTTGTAGCAAACCGCAGGACTGCGACGGGGCCGCTCAAGCGGTCGGACCCGCGTCCGGCGCCTGCCGGTGGACCAACCCGGGGCTCGGGAGGCAGGATCTACTGCAGACAACTTCCCCGCCGGAGGGGAGCCCCCCATGTCTCCCCGGCACGAGGCCCCAGAGGACGAACCGAGCGCCGAACCGCGGCTGCGGATCGACTCAACGAACGCCCCCGGGATCGCTCACATCCTGCGCCTGCACGGCGAAGTCGATCATGGCCAGCGTGCGGACCTCGAGGAGGCCCTCGGTCGCGCGGTCAAGAACGGCCTGCCGCGCCTCGTCGTCGATTTGGCCGACCTCTCCTTCTGTGACTCCACCGGTCTCAATGCCCTGCTCTCGGCGCGTCTCGACGCTCTTGCGAACAGCGTCCGGCTGATCCTGGCAACCCCGTCACCCCAGGTGCGGCGACTGCTCGAGATCACCGGAGCCGACGAAGTCTTCACCGTCCGCGACAGTGTCCTGGCAGCCCTCACGGAGCCCACCAGCATGGGCACAGACTGAGGCAGACCATGGACGAACTGCCACGCTACGCGATCACGCTACCGGGCCCATCCGGAAGCCACGGCCCGCCAGAGGTCGTCCTGGTCCAGCCCACCGGCGAGGTCACCGCGGACGGCCACCCGGTGTACGCCGACGACGCGGGGAGGCTACGTGTGGAGATCATCGGCGACGTCGCCCGACCGCTCACCGCCGGCCCCGGGCCGGGTCGCCATACCTGCCTGCACGCCACAGCGCTACCTTGACCACCGGCGAGGTGCCTGCGCGGTAGGGACGAACTGGCCGGGCAGTACGGCGCACTGCCTCAACGGGCGAGGACTGCCCGGCAGCCTGCGGCTGCAAGATCACCCCATTGCTCTCTTGGGCGCACCTTGAGGGTCTGTGCAGCCAGTGGCACTCCCCCGGTGAGCGCCGACCGGTCGCGTCAGACCGGGTCAGTGATCAGGGCAGCGGCGGTGACCGGCCGGAAACCGACGCGGGCCGGGGGCCGAAACGCGGTGCCCAGCCTCCGGTGAGGCCGATGGGCCGGCAGGCGTCGTGGCGGGGGCCGGTGAAGGGGGCGAGCCGCACGGCTCCGGACACAGTGAAGGCCCGGCAGAAGCCGGGCCTTCACGTTCGTAGCGGGGACAGGATTTGAACCTGCGACCTCTGGGTTATGAGCCCAGCGAGCTACCGAGCTGCTCCACCCCGCGTCGGTGGCCTTTACTCTACGGCACCCGGTAGAGCGCTCCCTACCGTTTTTCTCGGTGGGGCCCGTCGGGAATCTACGGGTTGCTTCCGGGACTTGGGCTCGTTGATGTGGTATGAGGCGTTTCGATGAGTTGATCGGTCCGCTGCGGGCGAAGTTCGAAGCGGTGGTCCCGCATCTGAACGAGCGTCAGCGTCGGTTGCTGTACGGTGCGGAGGCTCGGCAGCTCGGGCACGGGGGGATTGCCGCCGTTGCTGCGGCGGCCGGGGTGTCCAAGGGCTGCGTCAGCCGCGGACTGGCCGATCTGGAGGCGGGCGCCGGGTCGGACGGGCGGGTACGCCGCCCCGGTGGGGGCCGCCCGGCCGCGGCGGAGAAGGACCCGCGCCTGCGCGCCGTGCTGCTGTCCCTGGTCGAGGACAGCACTCAAGGTGATCCGATAGTGCCGGAAACCGGACCGGCTCGAGAGGGGGCCCACACCGACCCCACCAGCCCCACCCGGCCTGTTGGCCCAAGGCCATCCGTGCCGTCCGGGCCTGGCTCGACCCCTGGATCACCCTCCAACGCTGCTGGCGAGCCTGGACCAACGCACCCCCGCCACCCGAACTCCAAGCCCTGATCGACGCCGTCGGCACCGGCCACGCCCTTGATCTCTACTCCCCGGTCTAACAAACCACCGGTAAGCCTCGATCCAACCGACCGGGCGCGGTCTCAGCCGGGGTGCGAACCGGTGATCGGGTCCGCCGCAGTGAGCCGGGCAGACCCGTGCAGGACCTGTCCCGCCTCGTATGCGTCCTCGAGGGCGGCGGTGAAGACGTCATCGCGGACATGAGGCGGCAGCTCCAGGAGGTCTGTAGGCCAAGTGCCCGGCGGTACGACGATCAGGACGATGGCGCCTCTGGCCTCGGCGGCAGAGAGCCATCCTGCGGTGATTTCGACCGGCGAACTGGGTTCCCACACCTCCCGGCCACCGACCAGGACCAACTTGGTGAGCTGGCTGCCCTGCAGGTACACGACCGCAGTGGTTGGCGGTGGCTGGCCGGCGGCGAGCGCGAGGCCGCTGTCGAGGGCGTCGGCCACGAATACCGGGTACCAGTCAGTGGCGAACTCGACGATCGCCTCCGCCACCGGCGTCTCCTCGTCATCTGCAGATGGGCGCACCACGAACGCCCACACCATTGGCGCGGGCGCGCCCCTGCGGTCATCGGCTTGATCAGTCATGCGCTGCACAACGACAGAGGTGTTCTTCCGTCCCCGTCGGTCGCGGGGGAGGGGCCTGGCCTTCGCGCGTCCACTCGCCGCACGCCTGAGGTTGACTGGCGTGTAGGCAGGGTCGGGTGCGTCCCAGATCAGGTCGCCCGGCGTCTCGGACCCCGTCGGTCGATTCGTAGTCATTTCGTTGGGGCCCACGCCTGGTCCTAACTTTCTGGGTCAGGTGTCGTTTTGGTGCGGCCGCCCGTCCTCGGGGGATCTGTTGTCGTCTTCGAAGTCGACGTCGACGTGTTGCTCGGGGCGGCGTTCTTCCTGGTCCGCGATGGATCCCAGGACTTTCTCGTCTGCCTCGGTGAGCGGTGGCTGCAGGATGCTTCGCGGCCACAGTCGCCGGTGCAGAACCACGTTTGTCTCGGCCGCGTACACGGTGATCGTCGCGGCCAGAGCGAGCCAGGAGAGCAGGCCGATCACGGTTGCGAAGAACCCGTAGACAGCTGTGGCGTGGCGAAGTTGGTGGGCCACGAGGAGGGCACCGAAGGCCTGCAGGACGGTGAACAGGGGCCCGGCGATCGCGCATCCGGGCAGCAGGGGGCGGGTGGGGATGGTCTTGGGGGTCAGGATGCGGAAGCAGGCCAGGCACAGGCCGGTGTTGAGCAAGGCGGACAGGACGAGGGCGCCGATGTGGGCGGCCGGCCCGCCAAGAGTGGTGGCGACGAGGGTAGCGGCGGCGGTGGCGAGTAGCAGGCCTACGGCGAGCGTGGTGAACAGCAGCAGGCCGCGGGCCAGGCGCGGGAAGTAGCCGGGGCGGACGACTCCGGGCACGTTCCAGACCTCGGCCATGGCGTGCTGAAGGACCTGGGCAATACCGAGCACGCCATATACCAGGCCGAGGAGGGCAACGACGAGGGCGAGGCCGCTGCCCTGGACGGTGTGGATGTTCTGGCGGAGCTGGTCGCCGATGATGGGGAAGTCGACGAGCGCGGAGTTGACGACGGCCTTCTGGGCGCCTGGGTGTCCGTGGAGGACGAAGCTGAGAATGGTGCTGAGCAGGAGCAGCAGCGGGATCAGGGCCATGAACCCGTAGTAGGCGATGAGGGCAGTTAGCAGACTGCCGCGGTCGTCTCCATACTTCTTGACCACGCCGACGACCATTCCCGGGACAGTGTGGTGCTGCTGGGCGCGGTCGAGAGCGCGGAGTGTGCGTTCGATGGGGTTCATCCCTGGCCTTCTTGTCGTCCGGCTCCGCCGACGGGGCCTATCCCATACGCGTGTACCCCGTCGCGCGGCAGGCTACCGGCCGGTCTGGGGCCGGTCGGCGGTCGGCGGGGCGAGGCCTCGGCTCGCCCGACACACCTACGCCACCCACCGGGATGCCGATCGGTCCGCTCCACGGCCGTCGCTGTCGTAGGACGCCGCCGAGGGCGAAGTCCGGCTTCTGGAGGCAGCCTCTCTCCGAAAAGAGCAGCGCTCCGGCCCCCGGGTTCCACGTAGTGGGGTGGTCTGGCGTACCGAATCTGGGGCGTGACCTGCGCCCTGGCTGCGGCCGACTTCCTCCAGTACGCACGGGCGGCCGCCGAGCGATCGAAGAGACGTCATGACCGCCCGCGTCACGCCGCTGGCAAGGACCTGCACGTGCGTGTCCTCGTACCCACCGAGGCCCCGGAGGCCGACGGCACACTCACCTGGGAATCGACCACCATGGTCCTGGTCCACGCCCGCAGTGGGGACCCCGCCGGCCTGAGCTTCCGCCACCGCCCAGGTGATCACCGGTCAGCTGCGCGACCTCGTCGTCGGCCGTCCGGTCTTCGACATCCTGGGCGATGAGCCGCGCCGTGTGCAACACCGGCTCTCCTCCGTGACGCGGTCACTAGCGACGTCGCGGCTGGCGAGTACGGCTACGACCTGCCCTACTTCGCCCGCATGGCCCCGGTCGTGGACTGCCTGCAGGTCGACGCCCCCCGCTGCGGCGGCATCACCGTGTGGCTGCGCGCCGCCACCCTCGCCCAGGCCCACCACCTCCAGCTGTCGGGGCACTGCGCCCCACGTCCATGCCCATGCCGCCGCCGCGGTACCGAACCTGCGCCACCTGGAATGGTTCCACGACCACGTCCGCATCGAGCACCTGCTGTTCGACGGCGCCCTCAGCCCCGACGGAGGCATCCTGCGCCCGGGCCAGGCGGGCCGGCCCGGCCTCGGGCTGAGCCTGCGCAGTGCGGTTGCCGAGCGGTTCCGTGCCCCGGGCTGACGCGGACCGGCGTGTCCTAGAGCGGGCTCGCTCAGTACGGCAACGGACGGCCCGAGGGGGTCCGCAGGTCGAGCGGAGGCCGCGGGCGCTGCGGGGCGGGACGCTTGACCACCCTGATCCCGGTCATCTCCGTCACCTCCTTGACCGTCCGGCGTGTGCCCACCCGGGACCACTTTCATGCCTTCCACCGACCGTCCGTCGCCTTCGAGGGAGATGAGCCGTTGACCGCCCCCACCGCAGGCCCGCCGCTCCCCATGTCCTGCTCGCCGACGGTCGGCGCGGAGCCCTGGTGGGGCCTCGGGGCGACATCGCGTGGATGTGCGCACCCGGCTGGGACAGCGACGCCGTCTTCGCCGCCCTGATCGGCGGTGACGGCTGGTACACCGTCACACACTCAGTCGTACGTGTGGGGCGGCTACTACGAACCGGGCAGCCTGATCGGGCGCAGCCGGTGGACCACCACCGGCGTGCCGCGAGGCCCTCGCCTACCCCGGGGACGCGCACCGGGCGGTGGTGCTGCGCAGGATCACGGCCGTCGACGGCGACGCCGACCTCGACGTGCAGCTGAACCCCGCAACGGGCTTCGGAGCGCACCCGCTGCGGAAGATCAGGCGCGACGAGGCCGGTGACTGGACGGCGCGGGCCGGCGATCTACACGTGCGCTTCACGGGCGCACGGGATGCCGCTCGTGGGCGATGCTGCGTTGCGCACCGGGGTGCGGCTGCCACCGGCGCCCCCGTGCCGGACCAGCGTACCCTCGACCTGCCCGGCTAACCGGGTGGCTTCGACGTCGTCAGCAACAAGGTCAACTGCCAGTTCCAATTCGACATCTCCGGCGAGAGCCTGCTGCTGCTCGCCGCCGCCCGCCATGATCGGCTCGATGCCGACGGCTTGGCGCGCCGCGCTCACCGCGGCCGACGCAATCGCCGTCCGCCACCGGCAGCCGGACGTCGGGATCTGGGAGCTCCACACCGACGGCTGGGCACAGCCGACTGATCTGCGTCGCCGGGCTGCGCGCCATCGCCGCCCAGGCGTCCTCTTCCGGCGGCGGCCGGGCGGCCGGGGAGGCGTTCGCGGACCGGCTCGTCGCCGAGACCTCCGCCGACTGCCTGCACCCCATGGGACGCTGGCAGCGCTCAACCAATTTGAGGCAGCGCTCAACCAATTTGGTCGGTCGGGACGCGGCACTCCTGATGCCCGCCATCCGCGCCGCCCTGCTGCCCCCGGCGACCCCCGCCCCACCGCCACCCTGGACGCCGTCCTGACCGACCTCCGCCCAGGACCACTACTGCTGCCGCTTCCGCCACGACCGCCGCCCCCTGGAAGACGCCGAGGGCGCGTTCCTGCTGTGCGGCTTCCTCGTCGCCCTCGCCCAACACCAGCAGGGCAGCCGAGCCGAGGCGGTGCGCTGGTTCGAACGCAACCGCGCCGTCTGCGAACCGCCCGGCCTGTACGCGGCGGAGATTCGACGTCGCCCAGCGCCAGCTGCGCGGCAACCTGTCCCAGGCCTTCGTCCACTCCCTCATGCTCGAGACAGCCGCCACGCTCGCGCGACGCCGGTGCGCATGGCACGGTCGGCGCCGTCGTGATGCAGACCCCACCGCGCGAGGTCATATTTGATGTGGGCCCGCCGGTCCGGTACGGCCACGGCATGTTCTGGGCCGAGCGCGCCGACCATGAACCTGGCGCCAAGGACGACGCCCAGCCCGATGAGGAGACGCGGGATCGGTCCGCGGAGGAACGCAACATCGTGGCGCCGACCCCACGGGACGTACGGGCCAAGGCCGAAGACGACGAGGACGACGAGCCCGAGCCGCCACCGGCTGATAGCCAAGCTCCGTGACCGGCGTCCCGGTCATTGGCAGCGCGACGCCCTCCCGGCTGGCCGGCCAGGGTGCAAGGGCCACCGCGAACCCCGTCGCGGGAGTGGGAACAGGCGTGCGGCCGCATGCTTGTCACGGTGTCCCGGCGGCCTCGACCGGGAGTAGCTCCATCAGCTGGGGGCGGTGCAGCGCCGCGATGGGTTCCAGCAGGTCGGGATGGTGCAGCAGTGCGCCGGCTTCGATGTCGTGGGCGCCCGGGTCGATGAGGCGGTGCAGGCCGGCGCGGTCGGTGTGATGCTCGGTGGCTACGCGAGCCCGGTTTGCTCGGACGGCGAGGGCCCGGTCGGCCAGCAGGCAGGCCGCCCAGCTGACGACGGTCTCGTCCACCCAGGTCCGCCACGCGGTGCCGTCGGGCTCCGCATCGCATCCGGTGAGCCAGTCCAGCCGGTCGGTGCCGCCCGGGCCGCACAGGTGGAGCAGCTGTATGTCGAGGCCGGTGGGGTAGCGCAGGTGGGCGGCGAGGGTGACGGCTTGGCGCGCCTGGGCGTCGGCCAAGGCGTGGTTGAGCGCGCCCGCGGGCGGCGGGTAGGCGTCGAGGAGCCATCGGGTGCAGGCGGCGATGACGGACGTCAGATCGGTGGGCACGGCGATCGGCTTTCTGAGGAGCGGGCCGACGCCCCCTCTCCGTCCGGTGGGGGCACGGGCTGGTGCGCGGGGCGGTGCTGCCCCGGTTCGTGGCCGACCAGCATAGGCAGCGCCCGCCATCAAAGCCCATGACCTGGGTCACGCGCTGCCCGTGCAGCAGGGCCGGGCCACTCGCGCGGCCCGGCCGGCGCCTGGATCAGGACTTGCCGCGTCCGGTGACGAAGTCCCGGGCCCGGTCCACCAGGCCGGCGCCGGGTGCGAGGAGCTTGCTGGCCGTCGGGCTGCTAGGCGCCGAGGGGTGCGGGCGGGTGGGGGCCATGGACTTGGCGCGGCGGATCTTGTCGCCGAGGTCGTCCAACTGCTGCGCGGTGCAGGCCTGGCGCAGCATGGGGAAGAGGTTGTTCTCCTCGTCTTGGACGTGGGCGGCGACCTCGTCCATGAGCTGCTGCAGCAGCGGGCCCATCTGCGCAGTATCGGTGTCCGTCTTCTCCAGCTGCTTGAGGATCTTCTCGATTCGGCCGTGGTCGGCGATCTCCTTGTCCGCAAGCCGGTCACCGCCTTGGATGTGCTCGCGCACTGCCGGGTAGAGGTACTGCTCCTCGGCGACCGAGTGCCGCACCAGCTCGATGGTGACCTCGTCCACCATGTCGCGCAGCTGCTGGCTCCCAGTGGTCATCGCCTGGATGCGGGCGAACATCTCCTCGACCTCGCGGTGGTCGGTCATCAGCTCGTCGATCGCGTTCCCGCCGTGCCCCATCACACGTCCGCCTCTCTCGTCCGGGGTCGGGCCTCTCCCGCCCGACCCAGAGGTATCCCCGCCTGGTCAACCGCGCTCACCCGGCTCGCTGCAGCCTCACCCGATCGGCCCTTGCGGCGCACGGTCCGGTCCCCGGACTGATCCTCCTCGGGCTGCCGGCCTGGCCGGGCCGTCCTGGGCTCCGAGCCGGGCGGCTTCGTTTGTCTGCCCACCTGGCGGGCAGACACTGCGGCGGCCCTTACCGGGCCGCGGTTTTCGTCGACCTCGGACGATGGCGCTCGTTGTCCGGTGAGGCGCGTTGATCGGTAGACCACGACGAGGGCTGCCACTGACGGACTCTCATCTTCTTCACTGGACCAGTGCAACCGGGGCCGGTGCCGCCGGTTAATCGGGGCACACGGGCCCGGGAAGGATCCCGAACATGGCGGTCCGGGAAGGGTGGGATGTCGGTTGACCGGAGTATGTACGCGTGTGACGATGTGCCTGTTCCATGGCGAGGGGACCTGGTAGGCGGTGGACGTCGAGTGCTGCTACCGGCCCGAGGATCCGTTCGCGGTCGAGCTGGACTTCGGCGCGGACGAACAGGGCACGGTGTGGGTGGTGTCCCGCGAGATGCTGGCAGTCGGACTGCGCGAGCCGGCCGGAGACGGCGATGTCCACATCGAACCGGGTGACGGCGGCGAGGTGTTCGTCGCGCTGGGCGGGCGAGCGGGAGTGGCGCTCCTGAGCGCGCCCGCCGCTGCCCTGGCCCGGTTCCTCGCCGAGACCGAACAGCTGGTACCGGACGGCGCCGAGGCGTCGCACATCGACTGGGACCGGTGCATCCGGCAGCTGCTGTCTGTCTGAACGTCGAGGCGCTGGTTGAACACAGTCCCGGATGGACAGAATCGGGCCACGGACCCGCAGCAGGCCCGTCGTTCTCCGCTTCACCCGATCGCGCTGGTATCCGACGGCGGCCCGGCGTGGCCACGGTCCGGCCGGCGTGAGCCCGACCTAGCGTGGTGGCCTGTGCCGCCCGGGGCATCCGCCGGGAAGGGGGGAATCCGGAGAGGAGCGGGATCCGATGACCGAGTACGGCTACTTCCTGTCGTGCGAGGAGTTCACCCCGGCCGAGCTGATCGACCAGGCCCGGCGGGCGCAGCAGGCGGGGTTCACCCGGCTGGCTATCTCGGACCACTTCCATCCGTGGAACGACGCGCAGGGCAACAGCGCGTTCGTGTGGTCGATGATCGGCGCGCTGTCGCAGGCCGTCGGCCTGCCGGTTACCACGCTGGTGACGTGTCCGACGGTGCGGCTACACCCCGCGGTCACCGCGCAGGCCGCCGCGACCTCCAGCGTGCTGCTCGGTGGGCGGTTCACGCTCGGGGTCGGCACGGGCGAGGCGCTGAACGAGCACATCCACGGTGACCGGTGGCCGTCCTTCGAGGAGCGCGCCGACATGCTGGAGGAGGCGGTGGAGGTGATGCGCAAGCTGTTCAGCGGCGACCAGGTCAGCCATCGCGGACGGCACTACACTGTCGACAACGCCCGCCTGTACACCGCGCCCGACGGGCCGCTGCCCGTTCTCGTATCGGGGTTCGGGCCCAAGGCCGCCAGGCTAGCCGGCCGGATCGGGGACGGCTTCGTCACCATGACCCCTGACGCGGACCTGGTGGGCGCCTTCCGTGAGGGCGGCGGGGAGGGCAAGAAGGTGGTGGGCGGGGTGAAGGTGTGCTGGAGCAGCAACCGGGACAAGGCCGTCGACGTGGTGCACCGGCTGTGGCCGACCGAGCTGCTGCCCGGCGAGCTCGCCCAGGTCCTTCCCACCCCGGCGCACTTCGAGCAGGCCAGCTTGCTGGTCACCCGCGACATGGTCGCCGACACGGTCACGTGCGGCGACGACGTGGAGAAGCACGTGGAGACGATTCGCGCCTATACGCGGGCCGGCTTCGACGAGGTGTACGTCGGGCAGATCGGCCCTGACCAGGAGGTTTTCTTCGACGCCTACCGCGAGCTGGTCCTGCCAGCCCTGCACCGCTGAATGAACCAGGATCCGCCCCGATCCTCGCCTGGCCGCTCGTCGGTGGTTGGGGTCATGCTTCGCGGACGGGCGCAGCTGCGCGGAAGGAACCGGTCCGCTGCGGCCGGGAAGGGGCGTGATCGTGATGAGCGGCGAGGACAAGACGCGCAACGTCGCCGAGACGGCCAGGGGCAAGACCAAGGAAGCCGTCGGCAAGGCGACGGGTGACCGGACGACGGAGTCCGCTGCGGACAAGGGCGAGGCGGGTGCCTGGCCAACCGAGGGGTCAGGAGCAGGGCCGCAGACCTGCGCCGCCGATGTAATCGAGAGCCTTGTCCAGGTTGACCGGCGGAGGGGCGCCGCCCCGGCCCATGGAGGACAAGACGCCCGACCAAGGCCTGGAGTACCGGCGATTGTTTGCCTGTCGGAGAGGCATGAGACGTCGGGGCCGCGAGTTCCGCTCCGATCTGCCCGGCACTGGCCAGCCATAGCGGGCTCGCGGGTGAGCTGGGCGGCGTAGACACGGGGTACACCCGCACCGGGCCGAGTTGCCCGAGGCTCCTGGCCCGCCCGGCACCAGTGCCTGACAGAGTATGGGCCAGATGGCGCGGCCGGGTGACGTTGGAGGCCACTGCCAGGTCCGCCACCCCCGTGAAGTTCCGCGGCCTCGGGTTGGGGATGGAGGGTGAGGTGGGCACGTCGGCCGGCGCACGGTGCGCATCGCGGCGGAGGGCTCGAGGGCGTGCACGGCGCGGGCGCCAGCTGCCAGTGCCACGCCCGAATCGATGTCGAGGATCCCGTGCCGGGCACGGCGGGCGGCATCGGCGAAGCGCCACTGGGCCTGGCGGCGGTCGGTCTCGGCCTGCAGCAGGTCGTAGAGCTCGACCGTGACTGCGTACTTCTCTCCGGTCGTGCCGTCCACCCCGACGCGCTCTACCGGGATCCGGCCGTATAGCGGTTCGGGTCGGCAAGCGCGCTGCCGTCAAGACCTGTGAGCAGTTCGGCCACCGTGGTGTGGACCTCGAGGGCGCCGGCCGCGCGCAGGACCCGCTCACCGAAGCCGCCGGACAGCACCGCGATACAGGGAACCTTGGCCTGGCCCGCTGCCTGCACGTCCCAGGGGGTGTCGCCGACGAACAGCGCCTGCTGCGGTCCGATGCCGGCCTTGTCGAGGGCGGCATGGACGAGGTCGGGGGCGGGCTTGCTGGCGTCCACGTCGTCGGCGCTGGTCGCGGCGTCGATCACGTCGTCGGCGTCCAGGACGCGGCGCATCACGGCTAGGTCCCGCGCCGAGGCGGAGGAGGCCAGGACGATGCTCCACCCGCGCCGCTTCAGCTCCCGCAGCAGGTCGGCGGCGCCGTCGAAGGCCCGCAGGCCGGGCCACAACCGGGCGAACAGCGCCTGGTGTGCCGCGCTGATCGCCTCGTCCTCGCTCCGGTCGCGGTCGTCACCGAGTACATGGTCCAGGAGCTGGTCGCCGCCCATGCCGATCGCCCCGTGGATGCGCGCCATCACCGGGTGGTGGCTGAACTGGGCGAGTGCCTCGGTCCAGGCGATCGTATGCCAGTAGCTGGTGTCCAGCAGAGTTCCGTCGACATCGAACAGCGCCGTGGCCGGCATCAGCTGCCTCCTCATCGCTCACGCCAGGATGATCCGCCGATCTTCGACGCTACGGCCCACCAGCCGGTCCCGCGCGCCACCCCACCCGATCGGCCCCCGTTTACGGCCACCTCGGCGCCGAGCTCCACGGCGTACGCGGCGGTTCGGGCACGCCCCTAGCCGTTGGGCGCGGCCTGGTCGTACTCCGCGCCGCGCACCTGGCCCGGGGGAGAGGAGACCACCGGCGAGGACGAGGAACCCGAGATCCGCCCCCGCGGGATGTGTGACCGCCCTTGCGCCTCGCTCGCTCACGCAGCAGCTCTGCCTGAACAGTGCCGCCCGCGCTACAAGCGTTCCTCCATTCGGATGGCTGCCTTCAGGTCCTCGTGGGCTTGCCCGCGCTTGCCCTCCTGCTGCTCCAGCATGGCGCGGGCGATGGCGTCGAGCTTGCGCTGGATGGCGTGCTCGGCCCGCCGCTCGGAGTTCTTCAGCATCGCCAACAACAGCAGCGTCACCGCGCTCATCGTGTCTCCCACCACCAGCCGCCACTCGGTGGACAGCCCCGCCACGTTCACGGCCACGAATACCCCCACCAACAACAGGCACAGCAGCGCGAACAGTGGCGAGCTGGTGAAGTTCGACGCCAGCTCCGCGAACTCCTCGAACCGGCCACGCTGGCCGTCCTCGCGCTTGCGCGCCGGATGCTGAAACACCATGTCCGCCGCCCTTCTCCGTCCGCGGCTGCCGTGCGTGACACGGGCGGAGGGCGGCGACAGAAGGCCGCTCCGTCCATGGACCCGGCCCGGCCAGGCGCAGCTTACCTTTTTTACCTTCGCCTCACCGGCTGCGGAGCGCACCCCCAGCGGCGTCCTGAGTGCAGTGGGAAGCGCCGAAGGACGCGGCCCGCGTCGCCCCTGATTCCTGGCACCGGCCAGAACAGGCCGATCCTCGGCGATCTGCGCCGAGGACAGTCCGGGCGGCGTGTCTACGCATCATTCGTGCCGAGCTGGGCAAACGACCGGACGAGGAAGGTGATCACCATGGTCGCGCTGCTGCTGGTTCTGCTCATCATCGTGGTGCTGTTCGGGGCAGGTTTCGCCCTCCACATTCTGTGGTGGGTGGCGCTGGCCGTCCTGGTGTTGTGGCTGCTCGGATTCCTTGTCCGTGGTGCCTCTGGATCAGGCCGCGCCCGCTGGTACCGCTGGTGACCGACTGCGCGCGCCGTGCCAGGGCCTCGAAGCCCTGGTTGACCTGTCCGCAGGCGGAGTACCGCCACTGGCGACAGGATGGACGCCAAGGAGCGAACGGGCGAACGGAGGCAGGTGCATGATTCAGATTGCCGATATCCGGGAGTGGCGCGAGCACGACGTCGTTGACGTGGATGGAAAGAAGATCGGCACCATGGAGTCGGTCTATGTGGACACCGCCTCCGACGAGCCTTCTTTCGCGACGGTCATCGTCGGTCTACCCACCCGCCGCCGGCTGGTCTTCGTCCCGCTCGGCGGGGCGCAGGTCGGCCCCGGCTACCTAAAGGTCGCCTTCGTCAAGTCCCTGGTGAAGAATGCCCCGGCCATCGACACCGACGGCGTACTGCCGGCCGAACAGGAGCCGGACGTCTTTGCGCACTACCAGCTGAAATACCTGCCGGGCGCTGGCGGAGAACGCCGCCTGGCCAGGCGCTGATCGACGGGAGGATTGGATGGTCTGGGTGCTGTTGCTCGTCCTCGCGGCGGTCGTCCTCGGCATCGTCGGAGCCGTCGCCCACGGACTGTTTTACCTGCTCATCGTCGGTGTGCTCGTCTTCGTCGTCGCGCTCGTGGTGGGTGCCGCGCGCTTCCGGCATACCGGACGCCGTCCCGTGCGCTGAACCCCTGTGGCTGGCAAGGCCGCAGAACGCATGGCGAAGCCCAGGGCCCCCGGGCCAGCGCCAGCGGGCGGCCGACCGGACGCGGTCTCTGCGTGGTCCGACCCGGGTGCCACCGGTGGCCGTCGGCGAGAAATGCCGTCACTCTGCCGGGCACGCCCGGCGCGCACCGGCCGCCGGAGGTTTTTGTCGTCTACTCCACCGGTCCACCGGCGAGGTCACCTCGGACGGCGAGCCGGTGTGCGGGGACGGGCCCGGCGCGTTCCGCGTGTAGATCACCGGGGAGGTTGCCCGGCCGCTGGCCGCCGCCTCCGGATCGGGCCAACAAGCCAACTTTCCTGCACGCCGTCCCACTACCGTGATCGCCGGAAGGCGAGAGAATCATGCCTCGGGTCGTGTCGCTCGACGCCTGCCTGCGCGCAGTGCGATCCAGGGCAGCACGAGCCAGCAGACGGCGAACCAGAACACCACCGCGCCCGCGACCGCCCAGGCGATGCCCGATCCGGTGGCGACGTGCAGGAGCAGTGCCAGGGCGGCGCCGACGGTGATGCCGAGCAGAACCAGCCCCAGGACGATCATCCTGGCGCCGGCGCGGACGAGCTCGGGCATCATCTGGTGTCCGGCCAGGAAGCGGTGGAAGGCGACGGGGGCGATCAGCGTGCCGGTGGCGACCGCACCTAGGACAACCGTGACGTCGTACAGCGTCCGGTCGGCCGGACTGATCTGGATGAATCGGGGAGTGAACACCACACTGATCAGGAACCCGAAAAGGATCTGCGCGCCGGTCTGGGCGACACGCACCTCCTGGAGCATCTCCTCCCACTTGCGGTCCGCCTTCTCCTCCGACTCTTCGTTCCCGTCCTTCCCGTTCTCGCCCACTTTTTGTCCTTTCGGCCGTACCAGTCCTTCCGTCCCCCATGATTCGCCATCGCCCCCAACCGTGCGCGGTCAGCCGCGCGCTGTGGGTGGGGGGTGCTACCGGCCGTGACCTCACCAGCGGTGGCACCTACCGCTTCGTCGGCACCGACACGGAGCGCACCGAAACCCCGCCGTCCCGGATCCGGCTGACCTTCGAGCTCGCCTTCCTAAAGTTCCGCCGGTCCCGGTCAAGTTCCTGACCCTGAGCGTCTCCCTTGCCGGTGACGGCACACGGCGCCGTCGCGGCCACCGCCAACGGCGGGGGCGGCAGCGCCTGACCCCACCCCCGGCCTGAGCGCCGCGGGTCCCGCGCCCCGGGGCCCATGCCCCGGGTCGCACGGGACGACCCCGCTCCTGCGCCGGTCCGTCCACGCCGCCTGCGCGGCGCCCGCGGACACGGGGGAGGTGGCTGATCAAGAGCTGGTTCCCGGACCTGGCCAGCCGGCGGCTGAGCAGCTGACCTGGCCGGAGATCGAGGAACACCGCGACTACATCAAGCAGCTGCTGGAGACCACCACAGGCACTACGATCCATCAATGCCTGCGCGACGAGCAGAAGTTGAAGGCTTCGCTTGCATCGTTTCGGCGGTGGGTGCAACGCGAACCTGCCGGACGAGGCGGCCCGCTCGAAGGTCACGGTGCTGCGGGATGACGTCGCGCCGGGCTCGGAGGCCCAGATCGACTACGGCGTCCTGGGGCAGTGGATCAACCCGAGGACCGGCAAACGGCATCGGTGCGGGGTCACGCTGCCCCGCTCGTGACCGTCGGTGTGGGCGCCCACCTGCAGGCAGCGTGAGCCGTGTCACGTCTGCCTCAAGGTGGAGCGCCCGGCCGGGCGATAGCAGGCCCTGCGGCTGTGCGCCGTGCGGTCCAGTTCAGCAGCCGCCCGATCGGCCAGGTCGTCACCAGTCGGTCCGGGCCCAGGCCGGCCCGCGCGGCGCGGGCGTACCCGGTGGACTGCCAGTGCAGTTGCTCGGGGGCGTGGGCGTCAGTATCCACGGCGAACAGGCAGCCTGCCTCGGCCGCCAGCAGGAGTAGGTCGTCGGGTGGGTCGCGCCGCTCGGGCCGGCAGTTGATCTCGACCGCCGTGCCGGCCTCGGCGCATGCGGCGAAGACGGCCTCGGCGTCGAACGGGGACTGCGGTCGGCCCCGGCCGGTGATGATCCGGCCGGTGCAGTGCCCGAGTACGTCGGTGTGTGGGTTGCGCACCGCCGCCACCAGGCGGGCGGTCATCGGCCCGGGTTCTGAGCGGAGCTTGGAGTGTACGGAGGCCACCACCACGTCGAGCCGCGCGAGCAGGTCCTCCTCCTGGTCGAGCGAGCCGTCCTGGAGGATGTCGCACTCGATACCGGTCATCAGCCGAAAGCCTGGGCCGAGGTGGGCATTGACGGTGGACACCTCCTCCAGTTGGCGCCGCAGCCGTTCGGGACTCAAGCCGTGGGCGATCGTCAGGCGCGGCGAGTGATCGGTCAGCACGGCCCAGCTATGTCCCAGGGCACGGGCCGCCTCCGCCATCTCCTCGATCGGGCTGCCGCCGTCCGACCAGTCGGAGTGCAGGTGGCAGTCCCCCGCGCTGGCCGCCGCCAACTCCCAGCTGACCCGGGCGGCCGGCCCGGTCTGCGCCTCCAACCGGGCGAGATAAGCCGGGACCTCGCCGACGGATGCCTGGGCGATCACTTCGGCGGTCACCGGGCCCACCCCAGGCAGCCGCCGGGCCCACGCCGCGTCGATCGGGCCCGGCGGTAGGTCGCGGACGGCGCCGGCCGCCGTGTGGAAGGCACGCACCCGGTACGGGGAGGCACCGCTCCACTCCAGGAGGAAGGCGATCCGCCGCAGCGCTTCGACCGGATCCATGCCCCCAGTGTCCTCCGGTCTTCACGCTTGGCCGCAGCTGGCGCGGGCACGCGCAGGGCATGAGCACACAACATGTGGAGACGGAGCGGAAGTACGACGGGACCACACTTCCCAAACGGCTCGACCGGGTGCCCGGTGTCGCGACCGCGCAGAACGCCGAACCCCAGGACCTCGACGCCATCTACTACGACACCCAAGACCTGCGCCTGCTGCGTCGCCACATCACCCTGCGCCGGCGCACCGGCGGCAGCGACGCCGGCTGGCACCTGAAACTGCCGCGCGGCGACGATGAGCGCCAGGAGACGCGGCTGCCGCTGGCGGCCGGCGGCCCCAACGACGTCCCGGCCGAACTCGCGGGACTCGTCGCGGCCTTCGTCCGCGGCACCAACCTCGCCCCGGTCGCACACCTGCACACCCGCCGCGCCCAGCTGCTGCTGTGCGACGGTCGGGGATGCACGCTCGCGCAGATCACCGAAGACCGGGTCGCGGCCCAGATCCTCGATGCCAAACGGGTGCTCGTCGAGCCCTCGGGCGATCAGGCCGCTCTCGCCGAAAATGACACGGCCGGATACCGGTCCGAAGGTGAAGTCGGCCCGGCGGGCGGGACCAGTACAGAGGTCAGTGGGTGGACCGAGTTCGAGGTCGAGCTGGAGCACGGCACACCGGCCCTGTTGAACCGGATCGAGACCGTGTTCGCCGACGCGGGGCTGGTGCGCTCGGCCTGGCCCTCGAAGCTTTCCCGGGCGCTCGGCAAGCCCCGCATGTCCGAAGCCCGCTTGGCCGGGTCACCGCGCGCCCCGGCGGCAGGGTCGGCCGGCGCTCTCGTCATGGACGCCTTCCGAGCCCAGCGCGATGCGCTCCTCGCCCGCGATGCGGCCGTGCGCAGCGGCCAGGCGGACTCCGTACATCGCATGCGGGTCACCGCGCGCCGGCTGCGGAGCTTGCTCAAGGCCCACCGGCGGCTCTTCGAGCGCGACCGCGCCGAGCCCCTGGCCGCAGAACTTCGCTGGCTCGGCAGGGTACTGGGCCGGGCCCGCGACCAGGAAGTACTCGGCGAGGAACTGGTGAACCTGCTGGACGCCGTCCCCGCCCAGCTACGCCAAGGCGCTCTACGAGGTCGACTCACCAAACGCTACGCCGAGAGCTACAGGCAGGCCTGGCAGCAAGCGGTCGCCGAACTCGACGGCGCACGCTACTTCGCCCTCCTGGACGGCCTCGACGCCTTCGCCACCGACCCGCCACTACGGCACCGAGCGAACCGAAAGGCGCGCGGATACTTGTCCGTCGCGCTGCGGCGCGAGCAGCGCCGGACCCTGAAACGTCTCGACCGCGCCCTGCGCACCGAGCCGGGCCCGCACCGCGACCAGGCGCTGCACCGCGCCCGCAAGGCCGCCAAACGCGCCCGCTACACCGCCGACCAGGGCCAATCGCACATCCCGCGCCGCACGGCGAAACGAGCAGCGAAGTTCGGTATCCAGATGAAGAAGCTGCACAAGGTGCTGGGCACGCACCAGGACAGCGTGGTGACGCTACAGGAACTGATCGCCCTCGAAAGCCAGGACCCCGGTAGCAGCGACGACCGGCACGCCTTCGCCTACGGTGTCCTCTACGAACGCCAGCGGCACACCGCCGAAGCCGCACAGAAGCACTTGCCGAAGCTGCGCCGGCGGGCTGGTCGCCGCAAGCTCACGCAGCTGCCCTGACCAGCGCGCCGCACGTGTCGTTCGGCATGACCCAGAGCTTGCCCCAGCGGCGCTGGTCCAGCATGGGGGCGCCGGTGGTGGTGTAGGCGGGGGCGAGCGCGGGTCCAGCAGGGCACCTAGGAGTCGCGACCGAGCGCGGCCCGGCCCCGGGTGGTGAACCATCGCCGCTGGTTGGCAGCGTGCGGACATCGCGGAGCAACGGCCGGCGCGCCTGGAACCTCCAGGACTGGATCGGGGAGAGGTTCCGCCTGCCCGCTGCCGACCCGAAGGTCAAGCCGACCTCCCCTGCCCGACGCGTCGGCCTCCGCCATTTCCCGGCCGAAGAGGCCGCCAACCTTGTGCGGGCACGCTGGGGGCTCGGCGACCCCCCGATCGGGAACATGCTGCACCTGCTGGAACCGGGTGTTCTCGCTCTCCCGCAACTGCAGCGCAGTGGACGCATTTTCCTTCGAAACCTCGGCGTACCGTTCGTCCTGCTGAACACCGGCAAGATCGCCGAGCGTAGCCGCTTCGACGAAGCCCGCGAGCTCGGCCACCTCGTTCTGCACGGCGAGGAGCAGATTCCGCATGGCCCCGACGCCGAATCCGGGGCCCACCAGATGCCCGCGGCCGACTACTCGCCCGCGCCCCCAAGGGCCCGTCCACGGCATGGATCCTCCAGGCCAGACGGCATTCGGAGATTAGCCGCGGTGGCGTTAGCGCACCGCCTTCACGAGCTGGGCCTGTCCACGGAAATGGCAGTACCGCACCCACTGCGTCGAACTCGGCCAGTTCGGCTACGACGCACCCGGTGGGCTCCACCGGGAGACGCTCCAGGTCCTTGCCAAGGTGTCTGTGCACTACGTGTGGAGGGAGTGAAGCTCTCCGATGTCGCCCGTGTCGGCAACGGCTCAAAACGGGCCGGTTCCAACGGTTCAGTTGTGGGCCATCCGTTGGTCTCGCTGGATGGTGTGCGTCAGTCGTTGTCGTCGGTAGGGATGCGTCCGAGTTCGCGTCCTCGCATGCGGTAGGACTCGCCTTTGAGGGAGTGGACCTCGGCGTGGTGGACGAGTCGGTCGATCATGGCGGCGGCGACGGTCTCGTCGCCGAAGACCTCTCCCCAGCGCCCGAACGGCTTGTTCGAGGTGACGATCACGCTCGCGCGTTCGTATCTGTTCGAGATCAGCTGGAAGAACAGGTTCGCGGCCTCTGATTCGAAAGGGATGTATCCCACTTCGTCCAGCTATGCCGATATCGGCATAGATCGATGAACTCGGATATATGGAACTCGATCGCAGGGGCGCCGAGTTGCTGTTCCAGGTTCTGACCGAGCGCGAGGAGAAGAACAGCGTCGCCATCGCCTCCAACGAGTCCTTCGGCAAAGCGCACGTGTTCCGGCGAACCTGTGCCAGGCGGTGCCGAAAGTCACCGGGTTCACCGGCGAAGATCGTGGTGTCGGTACACGCGGTTAGCATCCTCGCGTCGCAAGGGGTCAGTACCGCAGGAAAGAGACGACACGTGGGTGCATCGGGCTGGAGATACGTCGCGCCGTACCAGGAGGACCTCGGCGCCGCATTGCAGGCTTTGCGAGTGGCGGAGTTCGCCTCCGGCAACTACTGCAGCCCTACGGAGTGGGGCATGCCCGCGCCCGCCTCGGTCGACGAGCTGTTCGAGAACGAGCTCTACTGGGAGTTCCTGGGCACGAACGGCACCAATTCGGTGTTGGATGTCGGCCGGGTGATCTCTTCCGACGAGGATCATGGCTTCGGGACCGTGCGCCCGTTGGTCTCGTCCGTCATCCAGGCGGGCTTCGGCACCGACAAGCCGAGCCGCGCGGACTTCGACGCCATGGATTTCGAGGCTTTGGACGCTTTGGATCAGGTCCCGCGGTGGAGTGGGTGCTGCATGGTCCTCTGCAAGGACGGGATTCCGGACGAGATTGCCTTCTGGGGTGTCTCCGGAGACTGATCACCTGTTGGCGGGCAGGCGTCCGGCCTCGACATGGTCGGCGAGGTAGATCATGGTGGCTTCGGGGTCCATGCCGAACGCGGCGGCGACGAGCTTGGGGTCCATTGTGTTCACGAGGTAGACCAGGCGGGTGCTGCGGATCATCCGGGCCGGGTATCCGCATTCGTCAAGTACGTGGGAAAGATAGGCAGTTGAAGCCGGGCCCCGCCCGGCCTTCGTCCCTTTGGTAACCATGACGTGGGGGTTGGCCGTCGTCCATGCCGCTCGGTGGGCAAGGCATCGCTGGAGCACAGCCCAGGAAGCGGGATCCAGCGGGACGGGGTGCGGACGTTTGCCGAGTCGGACGGTCTGGGCGAGCGGGTCGATGTCGGTGATCTGGAGCATGCGGACCTCTGCGCTGGAGGCGCCGTGCAGCAGAGCGAGGATGCCGAGCATGGCTTCGTGCGGGTGAACGTGGTCGTCGCCGGTCCAGCGGTGGAAGAGGTCGCGCTGCTGGTCGAGAGTGAGGGTGCGGCCGCGGAAGCCGCCTGGCTCCTTCGCGGTCAGTCCGCGGGACGGGTCCACGAGGACGATGTGCTGCGAGCGGGCGAAGCGGAAGAACTGCCGCAGGACGACGAGTCGGCGCTGGCGGGCCTTGGGCAAGGTGACCAGGAAGGCCTCGATGTCGTGCACGTCGACGACGGCCCAGTCGTCCCTGCCACGGTGTTCGGTGAGGAAGCGGGCCAGATCCCGGAGGATGCCGAGGGCGGTTTCCAGCGTGTGATGGCTGCGGGGTCGGGTGCCGGCCCGGCGGGCCCGGTCCTGGGCCCGCATCCGGGAGGCGTCGAAGGCGGCGACGGCTGCCCGGAGGGGTCGGGGACGGCCTCGACGCGGCGCTTGCGCCGCCCGGCGGCGAGCCGTTCGGCCTGATCGGTGGGCAGGGCCAGGCCGTGCTGGGTGAAGAAGTCCTCGAGAGCGCGGGCGAAAGGGCCCATCGATCGTGCGGCGAGCGTCCGCTCCAGCAGGCCGATGTCGTTGTCGATCGTCACCGGACTGAACCCGCGGGCCCGCCACGAGGCGACGAACGCGTCCACGCACGCCGTCTGGAACTGCCACGGGTCCGTGGCCAGCGGTCCCTGCGGGACGCCCCCGCCCGCGATGACGTGCAGTCTCACCTCGGCCACCGGCACACCTTCCTCGCGCCTGAACGGTCAAGGCAGTGCCTTGAAAACCAGGCCGCTGCCGCGAGAACCAACGAGGACCGCAGGAACAGGAAACGGCCTGGTGGCAGCGGCAACTCGTGTGAGGGAACAAGTGCCAGCCCCAGATGGCTGGACCAAGACTTTCACCGACCCCCGTCTCTGCGCGGCCATCGTCGACCGACTCACCTTCGGCGGCAACATCATCGAGACGGGAACCGATTCCTACCGCCTCGCCACCACCCGCGCCCGGGCCGAACAGCACGCGGCAGCTGCCGGCTGAGGATCGCAGCAGGGTCTTCCTCGGCTGCACCCGACGGGCGCCGAGGAAGACCCTGTCACAGGTTCGGCTCGCCCGAAGAGGAGGACTGACCGAACACACGGGCCACCCAGCCGTCGAGCTGGACGCCGAACTCCCGAGCTGAAGCGATGTCCGAGGCCGGAAGGGCCCCGGCGTCGTCCATGCTGGCGACGTAGTCGACATCGGCCCAGCCACCACGGAACAGCACCACCGACAGCTCAGCCTCCGCCGGACCCGAGATGAGCACACCAACTGAGTCGGGATCGTTCACCAACGACCTGTCCGTCTCAAGTCGCTGAGGCCAGGGAGCGGCTTCATCACGCCAGGTCACCCGCCCCACTGTCAGGCCACCAGCCCGCCACCCCGGCGCCCGACCGGCTACTTCTGCAACCGCCTCATCAAGATCAATAACTCGTTCCATGGACAGATCATGGTCCATGCCCGGCGCGCTGTTCCACCGACTTCCACCAGAGCGACACGACCCAAGTGCTGCCACTTCTCGGCAACATTTCCCGTCGAACAGATCGACAACCGCTGTCGGAACTCGCCGACAAGTGCTGTCAGGTCTCACCTACGCAGCCAGGCCTGGACCGGCGAATGCCCCACCTGCCACCGCGAGTTACCCACCGCACACCGACCAGGGCCCACCGGACCACTCCAGACCTAACGAAGTGCATGGCTCTCGTCCAGCAGATCGTCGTAGCCACCGGTTCTCCAACTCCCAGATGGCAGGAGTTAGGTTCGCACCACCGGCCGATCGCGGTCCATACCGCGGCGCGGATTGCGGGTCCAGCCAATCGCGCCGCGCGGCGGGCGCGACTCTACGCGAGGCCGCCAAGATGCTGGAGGCCGCCGAGCCAACAAGGCATGAGAGTCACTCGACCAGAAAGACTTCCGCCCCTTGTGGACTGCCGGCACCGACCGGTCCTGCTAGCGAGCTTCGTCGCTGTACTCCTCGTCCTCCTCCTCTTGCGGCCGCTCGTCGTCCTCCTCGTAGTCGTAGTCGTCCTCAAGCTCCTGTTCGTCGGCTTCGTCCTCGGGCTCCTCTCCGTCCTCGTCGTACTCGTCTTCGGGCTCCTCTTCCTCGTCGTACTGGTCCTCGTCGTACTCGTCTTCGGGCTCCTCTTCCTCGTCGTACTGGTCCTCGTCGTACTCGTCTTCCTCCGGCTGGTCGCTCCGGGCGGCTTCTTCTTCGTCGATGGCTTCGTCGTGGGTACGGACGACCTCGCCGTCGCGGATCTCACCGCGCCAGCCCTCTGCCTCGTCGTTTGTCAGGGAGACGTGCCGCTGGAAGTTCTTGAAGTCCAGGCGCAGTCGCCGCCCCTGGGCGCGCCAGATGTTGCCGGTCTTCTCGAAGAAGCCGTGGGGGTAGTACTCGACGACGAGGACGATGCGGGTCAGGTTCGGGGCGAGCTCATGGAAGCTGACGGCCCCGCGGGTGCTGCCCTTGGCTCCTTCGGAGGTCCACACGATGCGCTCGTCTGGTATCTGTTCCTGGACTGTCGCCTTGAAGCTGCGCTTCGACGGCCCGACTTTCACCTTCCAGTCGGTGGTGACCTCATCGCCCTGGGAGACGCTCTGCACCCCCTTGGCGAAGCCGCTGAAGTCCTCGTACTGGGTCCAGTGATCGTAGGCAGTCCGCACCGGAACGCCGACATCCAGCGTCTCCACGATGTTCATCGTCTTCTTGCCGGCCTTGCGGCCGGGCTTGCCGCCTCCGCCGAACGTCTCTTTGGCCTTGTTGATGACGTCGTCCTTGAGGCTCTTGGCCTTTTCGCCGATAAGGGCCTTGAGCGGTGAGTCGCCCTGCAGGACGCGGGATCCAACCTTGGGCAGGACCCCGCCATTCTGAGCGACGTCACCGAGGGCGCCGGTCAGGTCAGAAACCTTGTCACCGGCCTTCTCCACCAGGTGCTCCAGCTGGGCGCCGATGTATCTGACGGCTTCCTCGCGCAGTCGGTCCACGCCCGACATGTCCGCGGACTTTTGTCCCGTGGCGGCCATGACTCACCTCCGTCGGGTGCGCGTCGACGGCTTGGCGGCGGTGCTCTTGCTCGCGGTCTTCTTCGCCGCGGTTCTCTTGGCGGGTGCGGCCGCCTTCTTGCCTGCGGGCTTGGATGCGGCGGTCTTCGAAGCAGCGGAGCGGGCCGGCAGCCGCTTCGCGGGAGAAGTGCTCTTGGCCGAGGTCTTCTTTGCCGCCGCCGTGGTCTTCTTCGCCGACGGTGCGGCCTTCTTGGCGGGCTTGCGAGCAGGGCTCTCGGGCGCGGGCCTGCTCGGTGCCGTACGGGAGGACTGCGGCCGGTCACCGCCAGCGGAGTCGGCGCTGCGGCGCCGTCGCGCAGATCTCGCCGGACGATGTTCCTCCTCGGGCTCCTCTTCCTCCTCGGGCTCCTCTTCCTCCTCCGGCTCTTCGTCCCATTCTTCCTCAGGCTCGCCCTCCTCCGGTTCCTCGTCGTACGGCTCTTCCTCTTCCTGCCCCTCGTCCGGCTTCGGTTTGCCGATATTGAGGGTGCGCTCCCTCAAGGTGTCGGCCAAGTCGCCGATGCGACGGTCAGCGGCTGCGGCGACCGCCTTCTTGCCGGCTTCCAGCAGCTCACCGCGGACCTGTTTGTTCAGTTCGGCGACCTGCGGAACCTCGCTGAGCCTGCGCATGCCTTCGGTGGCGAGCTGGCGCGGGTCCAGACCGAACCGGCGCCCTGCGAGGTAGGTGGCAGCGGCGAACGCGAGGCGCCCCTTCTTCGCGCGCCCAAGGACGTATCCGCCCGCGATAGCCGCCGCCAGGGCGACCTTGTTGATGTCCTTCATGGGGCATCCCTTTCCCGCGATCGCCCCTTCTCGAGTGATCGGCACCAGCGAAGGGGCCCGTCTGATGTCCTGCCGGACGCGAAACCGCCGAGCTTCTTGCCTGCGATGCTCGGCGTGTGAGAGCGACGGTCCGTCGCTGAGACTTCGGTCGCGGTTGCCCGCAGCCGCACCCGGACCAGGGCACGCGCCCTGAAAATCCAAGGGGTCTTCCCTTCACAGGCCCCGCAGATAGGGCCCGCCCGGTATTCCCAGTCTTGCATGCCGCCGTCGTCTGCGCGCACCCTGGAAGCGACCTCCCGCACGTTATGACGCAGTCCGCGCACTCGCCGCCCGCCCGCAGAGCGGTCGTTGCGGGGCACGGCCCGTGGTATCGGCGGCCACCCGTGAGACGCAAGCCGACAGATACTATTGGTGTCAGGCCTCTGTGGGCCGTGCGCGGCGCGGGTCGTCCCCGATCCGGAGAAGGAACATGACCGCAGGCAAGGAGCACGACGGCGCGGGGCCGAGGAAGGCCAGCCCGCATCCGACCGGGTCGCGGACCGGCATCGCCCGCCGCACGCAGAACCAGCCAGAACGCCCACGACGTCCCCGGCGCCGAGTCTCAGCGCCACAGGCCATGCGAAACGCCGCTGAGCAGCTGGCGGAACTTCTCGGGCGTGCTCCCGAGTCAGTGTCGGCGTTGAAGCCCGTCGAAGCCGGCTGGCAGGCCGATGTGGAGGTGGTGGAGCTGGAACGCATCCCCGAGACCACCAGCGTATTGGCCAGCTACCGGGTAACGCTGGACAAGGAGGGCGAACTGCAGTCCTACGAGCGGATCCGCCGCTACACGCGCGGACAGGTCGACCGGCCGACCTGACGAACTCCGTGGCGCGACGAAAGTGAGAACGCCCACCGCGAGGGCGGGCGGCGAAAGGAGGCACCGTGACCGTGGTGCCGCAAGGCGCAGCCAGTGTTTCCCGCAGCGGGAATACCGGAACTCTCTACGACGTCCTGGAACTGATCCTCGACCGAGGTCTGGTCATCGATGTCTTTGTCCGGGTCTCGCTGGTCGGCATCGAAATTCTCAAGGTGGACATCCGTATCGTCGTCGCCAGCGTCGACACGTATCTGCGCTTCGCCGAGGCGTGCAATCGCCTTGACCTGGAATCCGGGCGTAAAGCACCGACCCAACTCACCGACATCGTGGGGGAAATCACCGAAGGGGGTGCGCATGGCAAGAGCAAGGGTGCACTGAGCGGCGCCGTCGAAGCTGTCAGTGACGCTTTCCATCTCGGACGCGATAAGGACGAAGAAGAAGTGGAAGAGGACGAGGAGACCGCACCCAAGCGCACGAGGCCGACCCGCCGACCCACACGGCGGCGGGAGGAGTGAGATGACCGTCTACGTCTACTCCATCACCGCAGCCGATCACCCTCTCAACCTGACAGGCCTTGACGCCGTGGGCTCCGTCCCCACCGCACTCCGGTCCGTCGGCGCGGGACCACTGCGCGCCGTCGTCAGCGACGCGCCCACGGAGCTGCGACCCAAACGACGCGACTTGATGGCTCACCAGGCCGTCCAGGAACGCCTCATGGCGGACGGTACTGTCCTGCCTCTGCGCTTCGGTCTCACCGCCGCCGATGACGATGCCGTCCGCGCCGTCCTCGAGCAGCGCCGAGACGAGTACCTCCAACGTCTGGACCAGCTGGGAGGATGCGTTGAGTACCACCTCAAGGCCGCCGTCGACGAGGACGTCCTGCTGCGCCAGATCCTGCGGGACTCGCCCCAGGCCCGACAACTCAACGACGACATCAAGGCGGGCAACAGCAGCCCCGACCTGCCGCTCGCCCTCGGCGAACTCGTCGCGCAGGAAGTCATGGCCCGCCACCAGGCCCTGGCCGCCAGCATCGCCGAGGCACTGCGCCCCTATACCCGCCAGGAACGGGCGTCCGAGCCCACCGGAGACGACTTCCTGAGCATTTCCTTCCTGGTGGACTACGAGCATCGGGAGCTGTTCCTCACCGCGGAAAAGGGCCTCGCTGATGAACTCGGCGCGGATTGCGAATTCCGACTGCACGGCCCCCTGCCCGCCTACAGTTTTGTCTGAAAGGCGCGAACCATGGGTCTGATCACCCAGATCCTCACCTTCCCGCTGGCGCCCGTTCGCGGCACGGTCTGGGTGCTCGAACGTGTCGTAGAGACCGCCGAGAACGAGTTTTACGATCCTGCTCCCGTCGAGCAGGACCTCGCCGCGCTGGAGAGAGCCCTCCTGGCCGGGGAAATCGACGAGGAGACCTTCGACCGACGTGAGGACGAACTCCTAGACCGCCTCGAGGAGATCAGGGCCCACGCCCAGCACCGTGACCAGTGACAGCGCGGCCACCCAATGAGCGAACGGAGGGCAGCACACCGTGAGTGACCCCCTAGCCAACCGCCTCGCCTCGCTGCCCTCCCGAGCCGCCCCGCCCTACCAGCCCTCCTCCAGCAACCTCGCCGACATCCTGGAACGCGTCCTGGACAAGGGAATCATCATCGCCGGCGACATCCAGATCAACCTTCTCGACATCGAACTGCTCACCATCAAACTGCGCCTACTCATCGCCTCCGTGGACAAGGCCAAGGAAATGGGCATCGACTGGTGGGAACACGACCCCTCCCTCTCCTCCCGCGCCAATGGCGGCAACGCCTCCCGCCTCGAAGAGGAGAACCAGCACCTGCGCGAACAGATCGAGACCCTGCGCGCCAACGCCGCCCTTCCGCCCGCCGACAGGCGCGAAGAAGGCGCGGAGCCGCGCCGCCGGACACGCCCGACCAAGCGGCCCACCACTCGCCCACGACCCACCCCAGGTGACACATGAGCGCCGCCTCCCTCACCTACGCCTACGCCGTCGCTCGGGGCCGCAGCGCCACCCTGGCCAACGAGGTCGGCTCCATCACTGGCGTCGTTGGCTCAACCGTCCACCTAGTGCCGCGCGACTACGACGCCCCCCTGGTGGCAGTCGTCAGCCCCGTCCCCGCCAGTGACTTCCACGAGGCGGCACTACGCCGCCGCCTGGAGGAGCTCAGCTGGCTCGAAGCACTCGCCAGGGCACACAACGGCGTCATCGAAGCACTGACGGCACGCGCAACCGTCCTCCCCCTGCGCCTGGCAACGGTTTACCTCGACGAGGACCGGGTGCGCTCCATGCTCCACGACCACCGGACACTGTTCCTGGACACACTGGAGCACCTGGACGGCCACGTGGAGCTGGGCGTCAAGCTCTACATCGAATCCGCGTCCGACGTCTCAACCGCAGCAACGGCTCCTCCCGATCGAGGGCTCAGCCCGGGGCGCGCCTACCTGCGTCGGCGCCGCACCGAACAGGACGCACGCGACGACGCCCACCGGGCAGCCGAGCAGGCGGCAGAACGGATCGTGGCGATCGCCCGCGCCCACGCCGTGCAGCGGGTACGCCACCGCCTCCAGGAAGGAGAGCTGGCAATCGGCCCCGGGCAGAACGTGAGCAACGACGCCTACCTCGTACCCGCTGCCCACGCCCACGCCTTCCGCGAGGAGGCCATGCACGCCACCGACGGCCTCAGGGGCCTCCGCGTCGACGTCACCGGCCCCTGGGCCCCCTACTCCTTCGCCAGCCTCCCTGAGCCCGGCACGAGCACACCGTGAACCCCCCGGACGGCACCCCAGCCCCCCACGCCAGCACGTCACTGCCACAGCAACAGGTCGCCCTCATTGATCTGCTAGACCGACTGCTCAGCGGCGGAGTTGTCCTCACCGGCGACCTCGTCCTGTCCATCGCCGACATCGACCTCGTACAAATCTCGCTGCGCGCCCTCATCGTGTCGATCAGCGAACTCAACCCCGGCCCTAGCCCTAGCTCGGTTCGGGCCGAGCCGGACAAATGGGAACGAGATGAGCCCTGACCGAGCCGCTCCCCACCCAGACCGGCGGGAAGAAGTCGCCCAAGCCGCCGCACGCGCGTTCCGGCTTCTGCCGGCCACCGTGCACGAGAAGCCGCAGGCGGACCGCGGCTGGCCGCAGCAGATGCCGCGCAGGATCACCACCGACCCCGAGACGGTCGAACGAGACCTAATGAAACTCGTCCTCACCCTCGTTGAGCTTCTACGGCAGCTCATGGAACGTCAGGCTTTGCACCGTGTCGAGGCTGGCGACCTCACCGAGGAACAGGAGGAGAACCTGGGAGCCACCCTCATGGCTCTGCACGACCGTATGACCGATCTGTGCACCCGGTACGGGCTGTCCATGCAGGACCTGAACCTCGATCTAGGACCGTTGGGCCCCCTCCTGCCACCGGCCGAATAGCCCAAGTCCGTCGTACGCGGTTCACCGCGTTGTCGGCTGGCCGACGGCGCTCGCGGCGTGGGCGGTCGGACGGCTGCGGTCGCCACACGGGCGACGGCTGGGCGGGTGGTGTTCGACGGCCGCCAGCCGCGGGGCCAGAGCCAGCACTATCGCCGGACACAGGGCCATCCCGCAGGTGGTTGGTCGCGCACCAGCACCTGGTGGTCCACGTGGGGGCCGATGACGGAAGGAGGTTTCCCCCGGAACGTGGACACCCTGGACACTTGGATCGTGATGATCCGGAGAACAGGAGTTCCCGTTGGGGACGTACAAGTACTCGGCTG
>NZ_JBHVVI010000081.1:0-42458 GCF_042883685.1 Kitasatospora sp. NPDC058190 | reverse complement strand
GGTCTCGGTGGTCGCCTCGCTGGTCGCCGCGGCCGGGATCTTCGCGATCGCCGAGCGGCTCGGCGGTTTCCGGGCGGGTGTGATCGCCGCGGTGATCTGGGGCCTGTTCCCGGGCTCGGGCGTGGAGTGGGCGATCTACTCGGACTCGTTGTTCGTGGCGCTGTCCGCCTGGGCCTGCTACTGCGTGATGACCCGCCGTTGGCTGGCCGCCGGCCTGCTCGCACTGGTGGCGGGCCTGAACCGGCCGACCGCCGCGGCGCTGATCGCGGCCGTGTCGATCGCCGCGCTGGTCGCGCTGATCCGCCGTACCGACGGGGTGGCCCGCCCGCTGACCGCGATGCTGATCACCCCGTGGGGCCTGATCGGCTACGTGGCCTGGGTCGGCTGGCGGATGGGCGACTGGGGCGGCTACTTCAAGCTCCAGCGCGGCGCCTGGAACCGCTACTTCGACTTCGGCGCCTCCACCCTCCGCACGATCATGGACGTGATCACCGGTCACTGGGACTTCTGGCAGTCCAACCCCGTCCCGGACCTGATCGCGATCGCCCTGCTGATCGCCCTGCCCGGTCTGCTGGTGCTGCTCTGGCGGGTCCGCCCGCCGCTGGTCCTGTGGGTGTACACCGCGATGACCGTCTTCACCGCGCTGAGCAGCAACCAGATCTTCGGCAACATCTCCCGCTACCTGCTGCCCGCCTTCCCGCTGTTCATCGGCCTGGCGGTGGCGCTGCGCCGGGTGCGGACCCCCTCGCTGATCGGCCTGTTCGCGATGCCGGCCATCGCGGCGGGCTGGTACGCGGGGTATGCGCTGTTCGAGTTGGGTATCCCGTAAACCCGGTGTTGGTTGGCAACGGGATCATCCGGCAGTGGACGGGCCGTTGCTAACCTCGGACGTATGACGACGACCCCGCCCGTGCGCCAGATTCGCGACATCTCCGGCTTGATGGACCACGCGAGCCACGTGCTGGCGACCCGGATGGCGGCCGCCTTCACCGAGCTCGGCATCACGCCCCGCGCGTACTGCGTGCTGTTCCACGCGCAGGAGGCCGAGCGCACCCAGATCCAGCTGGCCGAGCTGGCGGACCTGGACAAGACCACCATGGTGGTCACCGTCGACGAGCTGGAGAAGGCGGGCCTGGCCGAGCGCCGCCCGTCCGCCACCGACCGCCGGGCCCGGATCATCTCGGTCACCGAGGAGGGTGCCCGCGCCGTGGTGAAGGGCACCGCGATCGCCGACCGGGTGCACCGCGAACTCCTGGAGTCGCTGCCGCAGCCCGAGCAGGACGCCTTCGTCTCCGCCCTCACCCGACTGGTGGACGGGCACCTCGCGGAGCCGGTCGAGAGCGACCGCACCGTCCGCCGCGCCCGCCGCCCCCGGGGGCAGTGATCCGGTACCGCGCTCCCGGGATCTGCTCCCAAGATAGATAGTCTCGAACAAAACAATCTGATAGCGTCCTTCCCGGTACTCGACGAACCGGGAGACCCGCCATGACCACCCACGCCCCGGCCGCGCCCGACGCGGCGGCCGCGACCCCCGTCCGCTCCCGCGCACTGGCCCTCGCGGTGCTCTGCGCGGGGATGCTGATGATCGTCCTGGACGGCTCGATCGTCACCGTGGCGCTGCCCGCCATCCAGAACGACCTGCACTTCTCGCCCGCCGACCTCACCTGGACGGTCAACGCCTACCTGATCGCCTTCGGCGGACTGCTCCTGCTGGCCGGCCGGCTCGGCGACCTGATCGGCCGCAAGCGGGTCTTCGTCGCCGGACTCGCCCTCTTCACCGCGGCCTCGCTGCTCTGCGCCCTCGCCACCGGGCAGGGGATGCTGATCGCCGCCCGCTTCCTGCAGGGCGTCGGCGGCGCGATGGCCTCCTCGGTCAGCCTCGGGATGATCGTCACGCTCTTCCCCGAGCCGGGCGAACGCGGCCGCGCGATCGGCGCCTTCAGCTTCGTCGGCGCGGCCGGCGCCTCGATCGGCCAGGTCCTCGGGGATGTGCTCACCCAGGCCCTCAGCTGGCACTGGATCTTCCTGATCAACCTGCCGCTCGGCCTCGCCGCCGCCCTGCTCGCCGTCCGGGTGCTGGAGTCCGAGCGCGGCCCGGGCCTGCGGGCCGGCGCCGACGCGCTGGGCGCCGCGCTGATCACCGCCGCCCTGATGCTCGGCATCTACACCATCGTCGGCACCGGCGCGCACGGCTGGGCCTCCGCCCGCACCCTGGGGCTCGGCGCGCTCTCGCTCGCCCTGCTGGCCGCCTTCCTGTTCCGCCAGGCCCGGGCCGCCCAGCCCCTGCTCCCGCTGCGGATGTTCCGCTCCCGCAGCGTCTCCGGGGCCAACGCCGTGCAGATCCTGACCATCTCCGGGATGTTCGCCTTCCAGATCCTGGTCGCCCTCTACATGCAGCAGGTCCTCGGCTACGGCGCGGCCGCCACCGGCCTGGCCATGCTGCCGGCCGCGGTCGCCATCGGCGCGGTGTCGCTGTTGCTCTCGGCCCGGCTGAGTGCCCGGTTCGGTGAGCGAGCGGTGCTGCTGGCGGGCCTGGCCGCGCTGGTGGTCGCGCTCGGCCTGCTGACCCGGCTGCCGTCCGACGCCGACTACGCCGCCCACCTGCTGCCGACCATGCTGCTGATCGGCGGCGGCGGGCTGGTGCTCTCGGCGCTCGCCGTGCTCGGCATGTCGGGCGCCGGCCCGGAGGACGCGGGGACCGCCTCCGGCCTGTTCAACACCAGCCAGCAGGTCGGCGGCGCGCTCGGGGTGGCGGTGCTGACCACCCTCGCCGACGGCCGCACCGGCGCCCTGCTCGCCGCCGGGCACTCCGCGCCGGACGCGCTCACCGGCGGCTTCCGGCTCGCCTTCGCGGTGGCCGCCGGGCTGCTCGCGGTGGCGCTGGTGCTCGCGGCGGTGGTGCTCCGACCGACCGCCAGGAACTGACGGCAGGCAAGTGCGATTCCTGACGGATCGTCAGTCGACGGAGCCCCGGCCCCGCGTTCAGCGGGTCGGGGCTCGGCGCTACGGCCAGACCAGGCAGTACAGCTGGTGCCCGGCCTCGTGCAGCCGGTTGGCGAAGTCCTGCCACTCGTGCAGCATGCTGTAGATCACGAAGGCGTCGCGCGGCCCGCGCCGGTCCGGGACGGTGGACCAGATGAAGGCGGCCGCGCCGAGCTCGGTGACGTCGGCCTTGCGGAGCGGTTCGACCACGTTGTGCGGGAGCTGGACGACGGCGTAGTCGGGGTGGAGCACGACGAGTTCCAGCGGCGGGACCTGGTGCAGCGGGACGCCCTGGATGCCGGTGAGGACCATGGCGCTCATGGTCTCCGGCTTGATCTTGGTGGAGAGGTGGCCGGTGGGGGAGCCGCTGGTCTCCATCAGGTCGCCGAGCCGCCCCAGCGCGCCGAGCTCGCCGGCGTCCAGGCCGAGGCCGCCCGGACCGAGGGCGGTGGGGACTCTGGCGGCGGTGGCGCGGTCCGGTGCGCCGAAGTACTTGTACGTCACCCCCACGCGTCCCTCACCCCGCCTCTCGCCGCCGCGGCGACCACGACCCGTACCCGCTCCCGTACCCCCGCGTGCGGCTTCGGCGGGCCTGCGGGAGCCCCCCGCGGCCTCGTCGTAGCCGTCCTGCGCCTCGGACACTCGGACCATCCTCACCGGAATTCGCCGGAATCGACAGACCCCCGCACGCCCGGCGTCCCTCCGGACGTGCTCCTTACCCGTCATGCGCCGCCGTACCCACTCGCGGGCCCTACCCACTCGCGGCCGACAGCAGTCCTCTCCACACCCCTGCACACAACCGGAGCGCTCGCGCACTCTGTGCACACAGTCTGACTGGTCCGTGCTTCGGGGCAGCCAGCGGCCCCGTCCGTACGGACAATCCGTCACGGACAACCCGTCACGGACAACCGTACAGACAACGGTGCCCGGATCATCGTTCCAGATGATCGGGCCGGACATGCAGAGCTCAAGGACACGATTTGAGACCATGTCTCCCGTGAGCTACCCCTACGAAGCCCCCCAGTCCCAGTCGCTCTTCGATCGCGCCTCCGTGGTCACGCCCGGCGGCGTCAACTCCCCGGTGCGCGCCTTCCGCGCGGTCGGCGGCACGCCTCGCTTCATGGTGTCCGGCACCGGCCCCTACCTCACCGACGCCGACGGCCGTGAGTACGTCGACCTGGTGTGCTCGTGGGGTCCGATGATCCTCGGCCACGCGAACCCCGCCGTGATCGACGCCGTCCAGCGGGCGGTCGCCAACGGCACCTCCTTCGGCACGCCCGGCCAGGGCGAGGTGGAGCTGGCCGAGGAGATCGTCTCCCGGGTCGCCCCGGTCGAGCAGGTCCGGCTGGTCTCCTCCGGCACCGAGGCCACCATGTCCGCGATCCGGCTCGCCCGCGGCTTCACCGGCCGGGCGAAGGTGGTCAAGTTCGCCGGCTGCTACCACGGTCACGTGGACGCGCTGCTGGCCGCCGCCGGTTCCGGTGTGGCCACCTTCGGCCTGCCGGACACCCCGGGTGTCACCGGTGCCCAGGCCGGCGACACCATCGTGCTGCCGTACAACGACCTGGCCGCCGTCGAGCAGGCCTTCGCCGCCCACCCGGGCGAGATCGCCTGTGTGATCACCGAGGCCTCGCCCGGCAACATGGGCGTCGTCCCGCCGCTGCCCGGCTTCAACGCGGGCCTGGCCCGGCTCTGCCGGGACAACGGCGCGCTGTTCATCTCCGACGAGGTGATGACCGGCTTCCGTGTCTCCAAGGCCGGCTGGTACGGCCTGGAGGCGGCGAACGAGGGCTGGGCACCGGACCTGCTGACCTTCGGCAAGGTCATGGGCGGCGGCTTCCCGGCCGCGGCCTTCGGCGGTCGCGCCGACGTGATGGCGCACCTGGCCCCGGCCGGCCCGGTCTACCAGGCGGGCACCCTGTCCGGGAACCCGGTCGCCACCGCGGCGGGCCTGGCCCAGCTGCGCGGCTGCACGGACGAGGTGTACGCGACGGTGGACAAGGTCGCCGCCGAGGTCTCCGGCCTGGTCTCCGAGGCGCTCACCAAGGAGGGCGTGGCGCACCGCCTGCAGACCGCCGGGAACATGTTCTCGGTGTTCTTCACCGAGGCCCCGGTCACCAACTACGACGAGGCCCGGACCCAGGAGGCGTACCGTTTCACCGCCTTCTTCCACGCGATGCTGGCCGAGGGCGTCTACCTGCCGCCGTCCGCCTTCGAGTCCTGGTTCGTCTCGGCGACCCACGACGCGCGGGCGATCGAGCGGATCGCCGCCGCCCTGCCGGCCGCCGCGCGCGCCGCTGCCGCCGCCACGGTCTAGCCGCCACGGTCTGGCCGCCACGGCCTAGTCCACCCCGAGCCCCAGGAGCAGTTGAGAAGTGAGCGCCAAAGAGATCACCGTCGTCCACCTGATGCGCCACGGCGAGGTGCACAACCCGGAGGGCGTCCTGTACGGGCGGCTGCCCGGCTACCACCTGTCCGAGCTGGGCCGGGAGATGGCCGAGCGGGTCGCCGAGGACCTGGCCGGCCGGGACATCACCCACGTGGTGGCCTCCCCGCTGGAGCGCGCCCAGGAGACCGCCGCGCCGATCGCCAAGTCGCACGGTCTGGACGTCGCGGTGGACGGGCGGCTGATCGAGGCGGAGAACGTCTTCGAGGGCAAGACCTTCGGCGTCGGCGACGGCTCGCTGCGCAACCCCGGCTACTGGAAGTACCTCACCAACCCGTTCAAGCCCTCCTGGGGCGAGCCGTACCTCGACCAGGTGGTGCGGATGATGGGCGCGCTCGGCGCGGCCCGGGACGCCGCCCGCGGGCACGAGGCGGTCTGCGTCAGCCACCAGCTGCCGGTCTGGATCGTCCGCTCCTTCGTGGAGCGCCGCCGGCTCTGGCACGACCCGCGCCGTCGGCAGTGCTCGCTGGCCTCGCTGACCAGCTTCACCTTCGAGGGCGACCGGATCGTCTCGGTCGGCTACCGCGAGCCGGCCCGCGACCTGCTGCCGGCGCACCTGGTCGGCAAGGGCGGCAAGGGCAAGCCGGTGGGCAAGAGCTTCGGAGCCTGAGCCCGCGGCACCGCGCGGACGAGCCTGCGCCAGTGCGCGTAAGCCCTGGGTAAGTATGGCTTCGGGCCACCCGGCAACCGCCGGGTGGCCCGGTTCCGTTGCAGGTCAGAGGGGGTGCGGCGCGCAAGGCAGGACCCCGGCGAACCTGCCCGGAACTCCATGCGAAACTTTTCACATGTCTGCCATGGCGCGCCCCCGTCCCCGTGTCGCCGCAGCCGCTGCCACCGTGGCCGCCGCTGTGCTCGTCCTCACCGGCTGTTCCTCCTCGGGCTCGTCGAGCAGCGGCGAAGGCCAGGTGGGCTTCGTCACCGTCAAGGGCACCAACCTGTCGAAGGCGGACGCCGGCAAGCGCGGGGACGCGCCGGACATCGCCGGGGAGACCCTGGAGGGCAACCAGGCCAAGCTCTCCGACTACCGCGGCAAGGTCGTGGTGCTGAACGTCTGGGGTTCCTGGTGCGGGCCGTGCCGGGCCGAGGCGAAGAGCCTGCAGACCGTCTCGGAGAAGTACAAGGACCAGGGCGTCCAGTTCCTCGGCATCAACACCCGGGACACCGACACGCGCAACGCCGTCCGCTTCGAGCAGGAGCAGGGCGTCACCTTCCCGAGCATCTTCGACCCGGCCGGGACCCAGCTGCTCAAGTTCCCCAAGGGCAGCCTCAACCCGCAGTCCATCCCGACCACCCTGATCGTCGACCGCGACGGCAAGCTGGCCGCCCGCGCCGTCGGCGGTACGACCGAGGACGCGTTGGAGTCGATCCTCCAGCCGGTGGTCGCGGAGCAGAAGCAGTGAGTGGGGCACTGCGGCTCGCCGACACCACCACGACCATGCAGAGCGGGGCGCTGCTGGTCGCGGCGCCGATCGCGCTCGCGGCCGGGCTGCTGTCGTTCTTCTCGCCCTGCGTGCTGCCGCTGGTGCCCGGCTACCTGTCGTACGTGACCGGCTTCTCCGCCGCCGACCTCGCGGACGCCCGCGGCTCGAAGCGCGGCCGGATGCTGCTCGGCGTGGTGCTGTTCATCCTCGGCTTCACCGCGGTCTTCGTCTCCACCGGCGCGCTGTTCGGCTTCTTCGGCCAGGAGCTGCAGGACTACAAGCGGCCGATCAGCATCGTGCTGGGCTCGCTCACCGTCGTGATGGGCCTGGCCTTCATGGGCCTGATCCCCGGCCTGAACATGCTGGAGGTGCGCTCGCACCGCCGCCCCGCCGTCGGCCTGCTCGGCGCCCCGATGCTGGGCGTGGTCTTCGGCGTCGGCTGGACTCCCTGCATGGGCCCGACCCTGACCGCGGTGCAGAACCTGGCCCTCAACCAGGCCGACGCCCAGCGCGGCGCGCTGCTGACGACCTTCTACTGCCTGGGCCTCGGCGTACCGTTCATCCTGGCCGCGATCGCCTTCCGCCGGGCGCTGGGCGCCTTCGGGTGGGTCAAGCGGCACTACCCGCTCGTCATGCGGATCGGCGGCGGCATGCTCGTCGCGGTCGGCGTGCTGCTCGTCACCGGGATCTGGGACTCGATGATGAGCGAACTGCAGTCCTGGACCTCCGACTTCCGGATCGGAATCTGACCGTGAGCAAGACCACGACCGAGACCGAGCTGCCCCCGGCGCCGGACGACACCGCCGCCGAGCGGCTCAGCACCGCGCCGGTCGAGTCCGAAGGACCCACCGGCATAGGGGTGTTCGGCTGGGCGCGCTGGATGTGGCGCCAGCTGACCTCGATGCGGGTCGCCCTGATCCTGCTGTTCCTGCTGTCGCTGGCCGCCATCCCGGGCTCGCTGATCCCGCAGAACGGCCAGAACCAGTTCAAGGTGCAGACCTGGAAGGCGCAGCACACCACGGTCGCGCCGATCTACGAGAAGCTCCAGCTGTTCGACGTCTACAGCTCGGTCTGGTTCTCCGCGATCTACATCCTGCTGTTCGTCTCGCTGGCCGGCTGCATCATCCCGCGCACCTGGCAGTTCGTCGGCGTGCTGCGGTCCCAGCCGCCGGCCGCGCCGCGCAACCTGACCCGGATGCCGGTCCACGCGGCCTGGCGCACCGAGGCGGACGCCGAGAAGGTGAACGCCGCCGCCCACCGGCTGCTGCGCAAGCGCGGCTTCCGGGCCAACCTGTCCGGCGGCGCGGTGGCGGCCGAGAAGGGCTACCTGCGCGAGGTCGGCAACCTGCTGTTCCACCTGTCGCTGTTCGCGCTGCTCGGCGGCTTCGCCTGGGCCAGCCTGGCCTCCGGCACCGGCGGCAAGCTGATGGTCGAGGGCCAGGGCTACTCCAACACCATCACCCAGCTCGACGACTTCACCGGCACGCGGTTCTACAACAACCAGGACCTCGACCCCTTCTACCTGAAGCTCGACGACTTCACCTCGAAGTTCCAGAACCAGGGCGACCAGATCGGCGCCGCCCGGCAGTTCACCGCGAACGTGGAGTACTACCAGGGCAGCGACGAGTCGAAGCTCAAGAAGGGCACGATCGAGGTCAACCACCCGCTGGAGATCGGCGGCAGCAAGGTCTACCTGATCGGCCACGGCTACGCCCCGGTCATCACCGTCCGCAACGGCAAGGGTGACGTCGTCTACCACGACGTCGTGCCGTTCCTGCCGCAGGACGCCAACCTGACCTCGACCGGCGTCGTGAAGGTCTCCGACTACGGCGTCGGCCCGGACGGCAACAAGACCCAGCTGGGCTTCTCCGGCTTCTTCCTGCCGACGGCGCCGGTGAGTTTCGCGGGGACCGGCCCGGTCTCGCTGTTCCCCGGCGACGCCGAGCCCGAGCTGGTGCTGAACGCCTTCTCCGGCGACCTCGGCACCGACTCCGGCCTGCCGCAGAACATCTACCAGCTGAACACCCGCAAGCTCACCCAGATGAAGGTGGACGACCAGCCGGCCAAGGCCCGGCTCAAGCCCGGCCAGGGCTGGACCCTGCCGGACGGCTACGGCAGCGTCACCTTCGAGGGCTACAAGCAGTGGGCGAGCTTCAACGTCTCGCACCGGCCCGGCAACGCGATCGCGCTGACCGGCGCCGTCCTGGCGATCCTCGGCCTGATCGGCTCGCTGTTCATCCAGCGCCGCCGGATCTGGGTGCGGGCGGTGGCCCTGCCGGGCGGCGGCACCCAGGTGGAACTGGCCGGTCTGGGCCGCAGCGAGTCGGCGAAGATCGCCGAGGAGCTGGCCGAACTGGCGGTCGACCTCCAGGACGACGCCCCGGCCTCCGAGGGCGACGCCCCGGCGGCCGAGGGGGAGACCCCGGCGGCCGAGGACGAGAACGGATCCGCACCCGGGGAAGACGACCGGGCCCCAGAAGATCACGCAGCAGAAGACCCCACAGCCCCTGCCGACCAGAACTCCAAGGAGTAGACGGTGCATCTCGCCTCGGGGGTCGACCCACAGCTGGCCGACCTCTCCAACAAGCTGATCTATTCGGCGATGGCGGTCTACACGATCGCCATGTTCGCCCACATGTTCGAGTGGACGTTCGGTAGCAAGGGCGCGGTCGCCGTCCGCTCCAAGGAGCAGTCGGGCAACCTGGCCGAGACCGTCGCCGCCGCGGAACCCAAGGCCGCCAAGCAGGTCACCGTCACCGTGGCCGGGGCGAAGGGCGGCACCACCACGCTCACCCGCACCGTCCTGGCGGGCGAGGGCGCGACCGTCGTCACCGGCGGTCGCGGCGACGACGAGGTGGACGGTCCGGGCGCGGCCGGCACCAGCGAGAAGGCCGACCTGGCCGGCCGCATCGCGGTCTCGCTGACCGTCCTGGCGCTGCTGCTGCACGGCGGCGGCATCGTCGCCCGCGGCCTGTCGGTGTCCCGCTGGCCGTGGGGCAACATGTACGAGTTCTCCTGCGCCTTCGCCTTCGCGATGACGGCGGCGTACCTGGTCCTGCTGGCCGCGAGGAAGAACGTCCGCTGGCTCGGCCTGCCGGTCACCGTCGCGGTACTGCTGACGCTCGGCATCGCGACGCAGGTGCTGTACACCGACTCCGAGCAGCTCGTCCCGGCGCTGCACTCGTACTGGCTGGCGATCCACGTCTCGACCGCGATCATCTGCGGTGGCGCCTTCTACGCGGCCTTCATCGCCACGCTGCTGTACCTTGGCAAGGACTCCTTCGACAGGCGCATGGCGGCCGGCCTGACCACCGGCCCGCTGGGCACCTCGGCCTCGATCTGGCGCCGGCTGCCCGCCGCCTCCACCTTCGACAAGCTGTCCTACCGGATCAACGCCCTGGTCTTCCCGCTCTGGACGTTCACCATCATCGCGGGCGCGATCTGGGCCGAGGCGGCCTGGGGCAAGTACTGGGAGTGGGACCCGAAGGAGACCTGGTCGTTCATCACCTGGGTCGCCTACGCCTGCTACCTGCACGCCCGTGCGACGGCCGGCTGGAAGGGCCGCAAGGCCGCGTACCTGGCCCTGGCGGCCTTCGCCTGCTGGCTCTTCAACTACTACGGCGTGAACATCTTCGTCACCGGCAAGCACTCCTACGCGGGGATCTGACCGGGGGCACCCACCCACCGGCCCGGCTTTCCGCAGGAGGTAGCCGGGCCGAGGTGCAACAGGGGTAGTTCGTGCCGGCCGTCCGTGCCGGTACGGGGAGGAACGAGGAGGAAATCGCGCAATGGAGTGCGACGAGGTCATGCTGACCGTCCGAATCACCGCCGCCGAGCAACTGCTGCTCCGCCGGCTCGCCCAGGGACACCGAAGCGACGTTTCCGAAGTGGTGGCCGACGCTCTGCTGGACATCATCCCCACGCTCAGCGCGCCGGGGGACGCCTACCGACTGCTGAGCGCCCTCGCCACGCCCGCGCCGTGCGCCCTGACGGTCTGGCTGCCGACGGCCCTGGCCGACCTGCTGGTGCCCGGCGCGGCCCGGATCGCCCAGATCACCGACGTCCGGATCGAGTCGGCCAGCGCGGCACTGGGCGCGGCGCTGCGGCTCTGGCTGGCCCAGGACCCGATCCGGCTGGCGGCCAACCTCAGCGTGATGCACGCCGGGCGGCGACCGGCCGCGCTGGTGGCGGCGTAACGGGAGAGGGTCCGCCCCTCGGGCTTCGGCGGACCCGGCAAGGACCCGAGGGGCAGGCCCTGGTCAACTCGCCAGCGGCAGCCGGGTGCTGCCGAGGCCCGGGGCGGCGGGGCGGCCGTCGAAGGCGTCCCGCCGGACCGGCACCCGCGGGCCGTCGACCGGTTCGGTGAGCAGTCGGCACTCGGCGGCCGTCCGCCCGTCCTGGACCAGCCGGACCAGTACGGGCGTGCGCCGGCCGTCCGGCGACTGCTCGCGCACCGCCCGGACGAAGCAGGGCCGGTCCAGCTCGATGTAGTGGTCGAAGGAGGTCACCAGCTCGACCGGCAGCACCGGCTCGGGGTGGTGCAGCCGCTGGGCGGCCTGCCGGGCGGCCTCCAGCACCAGCATCCCGGGGACGTGGTCCAGCTCGTGGTCGAACAGCACCGGGTGCCCGGCGTCGGCCCGCAGCAGCCAGGTGTCCGGTCGCAGGGTCGGGCTGAGCACCACGTCCGCCGGCTGCGCCCGGCCGACGAGTTCGGGCGCGGCGGGCTCCGGCGGTCGCGGCGGGATGACGGCCTGCCGCCCGGGCCCGCGCAGCCGCTCGTACGAGGCGGGGGTGATCACCCGCAGCTGACCGGAGCCGTGGCCGATCCGCAGGCCGTCCCGGGTGATCTCGGCGTGCACCCGCAGCGAGGCCAGCCGGCCGTGCCGCATCCGGACGTCCTCGCAGCCGACGGTCAGCATCAGCGAGGCCGGGGCGGCGGTGACGGCGAGGCCCGGCAGGCCCGCCTCGTCGAGCGCGTAGCCCAGGTCCTCCATGACGAAGTGGTGTCCGCGCGGCACCCCGAAGCCGGCGTGGCCGATCAGCAGTCCGGCCTGCCGGACGGTCTCGGCCACCAGCACCGGGTCGTGGTAGCGGTCCCCGGGCAGCCGGTAGAAGCCGTGCAGCCGGGGCCACTGGGCGCCGAGGAGGAAGTCGTACGGGCCGGTGGCCTGCCAGCCGGTGAGGAAGACCTCGGACACCGAGGCGCGGTGCACCAGGTGCCGGGAGACGGTCCGGTCGTGGAAGTCGTAACCCGGGTTGGGGAGGGCGGTGGTGCCGGGGTGGGCGTACGGGCCGTCGGCGTCCGGCTCTACGATCAATGGCATGACTGGCCCCGCTCCAGGGTGTCGGTCGAGCGGCCGCTACGGACGCCCCACAGCAAAACATACATACCACCCGGTTTGTGTTCTGTGGTCGGGGTCACCCCGGCCGCAACGCCCGGCCTGACCACGCTACCTGGCCTCTGGGCTGCGGGAATGCCCGAAACGGGGAGGGCAGACCTTGGGCGGGGTGTGGTCCCCGCTGGACGGCGGGGTCGACAGGGGCGCTAGATTAGATACCAACCATGCGGTTTCGGCCGAGGTCGTCCGCATGCGAGGCGCCGCCCCCCGTCGAGGGCGCGCCGACAGCAGCCGGACGGGGCGGGGGAACGCGTCCGGCCGAGTCCGGAGGGGCCAGTGGTCAAGCAGGAACGCGCGGGGCGGACCAGGCAGGCCGTCCTGCTCGCCGCGGCGGACGCCTTCGCCCGAGTCGGCTTCGAGGCCGCCAGCCTCGTCGACATCAGCCGCCGGGCCGGGGTGAGCAAGGGCGCCCTCTACTTCCACTTCGTCTCCAAGCAGGCCCTGGCCGACGGCGTACGGGCCGCCGCCGGGCGGGAGATCGGCTCGGCCGCGCTGCGCGCCCTGCGCGCGGAGGGCCCGGCCGTCCAGGGGCTGATCGACCTCTCGCACGAGCTGGCCCGGCTGCTGCGCGAGGACGTCGTGGTCCGGGCGGGCGTCCGGCTCGACCGTCCGGCCGGCACCCCGGACGCCCAGCCCGCCGACGCCACCTGGCGCAGCCTCACCGCGGTCGTCCACCGACTGCTGGACCGCGCCGCCGAGGCCGGCGAACTGCGCCCGGGGGTGGACCGGCGGGCCTGCGCCGAACTGCTCAGCTCCGTGGTGGCGGGCCAGGTGCTGCTGGCCGCCGAGGAGCTCGGCCGGCCCGCCCCGGAGGCCGTCCGCCGGCTCTGGACGGCCGCGCTGCCCGCCCTGGTGACGGCGGAGCGCTGCCCGGGCTACCGGGTCTGATCCGCCGGACTCGGGCGCGCTCCGCCCTGCCGGGCCGGGCCGGGCGACGCTCAGGCGCGCTCGGCCACTCCGCCGGTCCCGGCCGTGCTCAGGCGCGCTCGGCCACGCTCAGCCGGGCGAGCGCGTGCGGCTGCACCAGCCCCGGCAGCAGCAGCGTCCACAGGTCGGCCATCCGCTGGATCAGGTCCCGCCGGTCGGCCAGCACCTGGGAGCTCAGCTGGATCCCGGTGACCGCCCCGGTGATCACCCCGGAGGCCGCCGTCAGATCGACCCCCGGGTGGAGGTCCCCGGCGTCCCGCGCGCGCTCCAGCAGCTCGCGGACCAGGTCCATCCAGCCCTGGTAGGCGGCGATCTGCGGCTGGGTGAAGCTGCCGTGCTCGATCGTCAGCCGGATGCTCCCGCGCACCAGCGGGTCCTCCTGGAGGGCGTGCGCGAAGGCGTACCCGAGGTCGATCAGGGTCTGCACCGGGCTGTCCGAGGAGGGCTCCCAGGAGGCGATCCAGGCGCCCTGGCCCTCGATCACGGCGAGCGCCAGCTCCTCCTTGGAGTGGAAGTGGAAGTACAGCGCGCCCTTGGTGACACCGGCCCGGTCCAGGATCTCGGACATCGTGGCGGCGGCGTAGCCCCGTTCGTCGAACACCTCGGCGGCCGCGAGGAGTACCGCCTGGCGGGTCGCCAGCGCGCGGGCCTGCCTGGCCATCGCAGCCTCCCTGGATAGTTCTCTACCTCGGCAGCGGCCGATCCTATGGGGGCCGACGGGGCGACGGGCGCATACCGTCCAGTAGGTATCCTACCGAGCAGCTTCGCACCCGACCGGACGGGCGGGTACCGCTTGCGCGCGGCCTCGCGCACGGCTCGGGTACGCCCCGACGGCCGGCCACCCGGGTGGGGTGACCGGCCGTCGGAAGGGCTCCGGACCGTCAGGCGGCCTGCTGCCAGCTGACCGGCGAGTAGTAGGCGGGGCGGCGCTCCAGCCGCTGCCAGCTGGCGATCGGCTCGATCGGCGCGATGGCGGCGACCTGCTGCGCGGCGGCCGCGCGGGCCATCAGCACTGCGGTGAGGGCGGCGAGTTCCTCGTCGGAGAGGCTGCCGCGGACGATGTGGACGAGGGGTTCGACGGAAGCGGTCATGTTCTGGTTTCTCCCCCGGTGAAAGTGGTGTGGTGTCGCTCGGAAGGCCTGCTGCGTGCTGCGTCGTACGGGTGGTACGTCGTGCAGGTGCTACATCGGCGGGTTGCCGTGCTTGCGGCTGGGCAGGTCGGCGTGCTTGGTGCGGAGCATCGCGAGGGCGGCGGCGATCACCTGGCGGGTCTCGGCCGGGTCGATGACGTCGTCCACGAGGCCGCGCTCGGCCGCGTAGTACGGGTGCATCAGCTCGTTCTTGTATTCCTTGATCTTCTGGGCGCGCATGGCGTCCGGGTCCTCGGCGCCGTTGATCTCGCGGCGGAAGATGACGTTGGCGGCGCCCTCGGCACCCATCACCGCGATCTCGTTGGTCGGCCAGGCGTAGGACAGGTCCGCACCGATGGAGCGGGAGTCCATGACGATGTAGGCGCCGCCGTAGGCCTTGCGCAGGATCAGCGAGATGCGCGGCACGGTGGCGTTGCAGTACGCGTACAGCAGCTTGGCGCCGTGCCGGATGATGCCGCCGTGCTCCTGGTCGACACCGGGCAGGAAGCCCGGCACGTCCAGCAGGGTGAGCAGCGGGATGTTGAAGGCGTCGCACATCTGGACGAAGCGCGCGGCCTTCTCACTGGCGTTGATGTCCAGCACGCCGGCCAGCGACTGCGGCTGGTTGGCGATGATGCCGGTCACGTGGCCGTCGACCCGGGCCAGCACGCACAGCACGTTGGTCGCCCAGCGCTCGTGGATCTCCAGGTACTCGCCGTGGTCGACGATCTCCTCGATCACCTTGCGCATGTCGTACGGCCGGTTGCCGTCGGCGGGCACCAGGTCCAGCAGGCTGTCGTTGCGCCGCTCGACCGGGTCTTCGGTCGCGACGGACGGCGGCATCTCGCGGTTGTTCTGCGGCAGCAGCGACAGGAGGTAGCGGACCTCCTCGATGCAGGACTGCTCGTCGTCGTAGACGAAGTGCGACACGCCCGAGACCCCGGCGTGCACGTCCGCGCCGCCCAGGCCGTTCTGGCTGATCTTCTCGCCGGTCACCGCCTGGACCACGTCCGGGCCGGTGATGAACATCTGCGAGGTCTCGCGGACCATGAAGACGAAGTCGGTCAGCGCCGGGGAGTACGCGGCGCCACCGGCGCACGGGCCCAGCATCACCGAGATCTGCGGGATGACGCCCGAGGCCTTGGTGTTGCGCTGGAAGATGCCGCCGTAGCCGGCCAGGGCGGTGACGCCCTCCTGGATGCGCGCGCCGGCGCCGTCGTTCAGCGACACCAGCGGGGCACCGGCCGCGATGGCCATGTCCATGATCTTGTGGATCTTCTGCGCGTGGGCCTCGCCCAGCGCGCCGCCGAAGATCCGGAAGTCGTGTGCGTAGGTGAACACGGTGCGCCCGTGCACGGTGCCCCAGCCGACGATCACACCGTCGGTGTGCGGCTTCTTGGCCTCCAGGCCGAAGCCCTGGGCGCGGTGCCGGCGCAGCGGCTCGACCTCGTGGAAGGAGCCCTCGTCCAGCAGGAGCTCGATGCGCTCGCGGGCGGTCAGCTTGCCCTTCGCGTGCTGGGCCTCGGTGGCCTTCTCGCTGGGGCCGCGCCGGACCTTCTCGCGGAGCTCGTGCAGCTCGGCGACCCGCCCGCGGGCGTCGGCCGGGACCTCGGGGATCTCGTCGCCGACCGGCGCCTCATGCACAACCGTCATCTCGAACCACTCCAAGGGTGAGGGAACTGTCCGACAGCCGACGTCTGCTATGCCCCCAGCTGCGAATCACTTTCTTCACTTATGACTGTACGAGGGGCCGTGCGCTGGTTTCGGCGTCGATTCCGTACAAGGTCGAGTTCGTTTAGCTGTCAGGGCTGCACAGAAGCGGTTGGGCCGACGTCTCAACGCTCGGTGTCTGTTCGAATACTGAGGGTTGTCGGGCGGATGATGGTCCGATGATCTGAGCATGTAGAAAAGTGCAGGTCAGAGCCGTCTCTCAACAATGTAGGGGCGGCATCTCGTGCGCCGGTCAAGCGTCGCTCAAGTCCGGCGTCCCGATGGGGCCGACTCGTGCTAGCGGGCCCGCAGTCGTAGGGAAGCGCCAAAAACGTCGAAGCCCACCCGAGAGGCCCCGGGTGGGCTGTCCGAGCGAATGGTCCAACCGCTCCGATCAGCTCTTTCGGCCGTCCTCCGGCTCGTCCTTGCCGCGCAGCTCCTCCTCGCGGCGGCGCAGATCGGCCTCCCACCGCTTGAGCATGTCCTCGTGCTCCTTGTCGCTCCCCTTCAAGGAGTCGCCCTTCGGGGAGTCGATCCTTGTGGAGTCGCCCGGGTCGCCCTTCAGGGAGGCGAGGAACTCCGGGTCGTCGTCCGGCGCCAGCGGACGCCCGCGGCGCGCGGCACCGCCCGGCTGCCCCGGGTGGCCGCCGGGCGCGTCGGCCCGCAGGAACCCGCGCTGCTTGCCGGCCACCAGCCAGGCGATCGGGCCCAGCGGCGGGAAGAGCAGCACGATGATCAGCCAGATCGGCTTCGGCAGGTGCTTCACCTCGCCCTCGGGCGTGACCAGGCAGTCGATGAACGCCCACACCCACAGCGCGAGCGGAAGGACGATGGTCAGAAGAATCCTCAGCACGGCTGCGATCTCCCCCCGGCGACGGCGGTAGTGGCGGGCGCCTTCCCGGGGCCCTTGACGCAAGCCAGGCTATCGGGTGGCGGATACTGACAGGCATGGCATACGACGATCTCCGCTCGTTCCTCCGGGCCCTCGACCGCGAGGGCGACCTCAAGCGCATCAAGGCGGAGGTGGACCCCCACCTGGAGATCGGCGAGATCGTCGATCGCGTGCAGAAGGCCAAGGGTCCGGCGTTGTTGTTCGAGAACGTCAAGGGCTCGTCGATGCCGCTGGCGATGAACGTCTTCGGCACCGAACGCCGACTGGCCAAGGCGCTCGGCCTCAAGGGCCCGGACGACATCTCCGAGAAGATCGCCGGCCTGCTCAAGCCCGAGCTGCCGCAGGGCTTCACCGGCTTCCGGGACGCCTTCGGCAAGCTCGCCTCGATGGCGCACGTCCCGCCCCGGCACGTGAAGTCCGGTGACGCCCCGGTCCAAGAGGTCGTGCTCACCGGCGACGACGTCAACCTGGACGAGCTGCCCGCCCTCTTCACCTGGCCGCTGGACGGTGGCTCCTTCTTCAACCTGGGCCTCACCCACACCAAGGACCCGGACTCCGGCATCCGCAACCTCGGCCTCTACCGGCTCCAGCGGCACGACCGCCGGACCATCGGGATGCACTGGCAGATCCACAAGGACAGCCGCAACCACGCCGCCGTGGCGGCCAAGCGCGGTGAGCGCCTCCCGGTCGCGATCGCCTTCGGCTGCCCGCCCGCCGTCACCTACGCGGCCACCGCCCCGCTGCCCGGGGACATCGACGAGTACCTCTTCGCCGGCTTCGTCGCGGGCGAGCGGGTGCGGATGGTCGACTGCAAGACCGTCCCGCTCCAGGTCCCGGCCGACGCCGAAGTGGTGCTGGAGGGCTGGCTGGAGCCCGGGGAGATGCTCCCCGAGGGCCCGTTCGGCGACCACACCGGCTTCTACACCCCGCAGGAGCCCTTCCCGGCGCTCACGATCGACTGCGTGACGATGCGCCGCCGTCCGATCCTGCAGTCGATCGTGGTCGGCCGGCCGCCGACGGAGGACGGCCCGCTCGGCAAGTTCACCGAGCGCTTCTTCCTGCCACTGCTGAAGATCATCATCCCGGACATCGTCGACTACGACCTGCCCGAGGCCGGCGGCTTCCACAACTGCGTGATCGTCTCGATCGACAAGAAGTACCCCAAGCACGCCCAGAAGACGATGCACGCCATCTGGGGCGCCCACATGATGTCGCTGACCAAGCTGATCATCGTGGTGGACGCCGACTGCGACGTGCACGACTACCAGGAAGTCGCCTGGCGGGCCTTCGGCAACGTCGACTACAGCCGGGACCTCACCGTCGTCGAGGGCCCGGTCGACCACCTCGACCACGCCTCCTACCAGCAGTTCTGGGGCGGCAAGGCGGGCATCGACGCAACCCGCAAGCTGCCCGAGGAGGGCTACACCCGGGACGGCGGCTGGCCGGAGATGGTCTCCTCGGACCCGGCGACGGCCGCGCTGGTTTCGCGCCGCTGGAAGGAGTACGGGCTGTGAGCACGGCCGCAGTCGAGACCCCGGGGCGCACGAAGGCGTTCCTCCGCCTGGTGATGATCGAGCACTCGGTCTTCGCCCTGCCCTTCGCCTACATCGCCGCGCTGACGGCCATGTTCCTCGCCGACAAGCGGGTGCACTGGGGCGAGCTGTTCGTCGTCACGGTGTGCATGGTCGGCCTGCGCACCTTCGCCATGGCGGCCAACCGGATCATCGACCGGGAGCTCGACGCCCGGAACCCGCGTACGGCGGGGCGCGAACTCGTCACCGGGGCCGTCTCGTTGAAGACGGCGTACGTCGGCTCGGCCGTGGCGCTGGTGGTGTTCCTCGGCGCGGCGGCGATGCTCAACCCGCTGTGCCTGGCGTTGGCGCCGGTCGCCGTGGTGCCGATGGTGGTCTACCCGTACGGCAAGCGGTTCACCAACTTCCCGCAGGCGATCCTGGGTGTCGCCCAGGCGATGGGCCCGGTGGGCGCCTGGCTCGCGGTGACGGGCAGCTGGTCCTGGGAGGCCGTGGTCCTGGGCGTGGCGGTCGGCATCTGGATCGGCGGCTTCGACCTCATCTACGCCTGCCAGGACGTCGAGTCCGACCGGGAGAACGGCGTCGGCTCGCCGCCGGCCCGCTTCGGCGTGCCGGCTGCGATCTGGGGCGCGCGGGTGTGCCACGTCCTGACAACGCTTCTGCTGGGCTGGTTCGCGGTGCTCACCGACGCCGGTGTGGCGTTCTGGATCGGCCTCGTGGTCGTTGCGGGCGCGTTCGTGTACGAGCACACCATCGTGAAGCCGAAGGACCTGTCGAAGCTCAACCGCGCGTTCTTCCAGACGAACAGCTTCGTCGGCATCTCGCTGTTCTTCTTCGCGCTGGTGGACCTGCTCCTTCGTGGGCTCGGAGTCTGAGGCGGTCCCGTCGAAGGGAAGTGGCACCCATGGCGAAGGCTTTCGGCCCGACGGACGCGCCGCGCCGGTTCCACGGCGAGGAACCGCAGAAGGACCCCGAGGGCCCGCGCCTCCGCTTCACCCCGGCCGTCGGGCAGTCCTTCGTCACCGCCGTCCGCGACGGCGGGTCCGGTTCGTGACGGCCGACTGGCGAGCCGACCGCATCGGCACGGCACTGCGCGGAGAGAACCCCACCGTGCTACGGCGGTTGGACGCCGGGTTCGCCGTCATCGGAGACGTCCAGTTCCTGCCCGGCTACTCGGTCCTGCTGACCGACACGCCGGGCGTGGAACGGCTCACCGACCTGCCCCGCCCGCGCCGCCTCGCGTACCTCTCCGACCTCGACCGCCTCGGCGAGGCCGTCGAACGGGCCTGCCGTGCCGCCGACCCGGCCTTCCGCCGGGTGAACATCGAGATCCTCGGCAACAAGGACCCGTTCCTGCACACCCACGTCTGGCCCCGCTACGACTGGGAACCCGAGCACTTGGTGGAGAAGCCCGTCTGGCTCTACCCGCCCACCCGATGGGGGGATCCGCAGCACGCCCTCGGCCCCGCCCACGACGCCCTCCGCGCCGCCATCACCGCCGAACTCGACGAGGACGCCTGGCTGAGCAGGTGACCGCGATCCTGCGTGACCGCAAGGGCTGATTCTCATGGCTCGGGCCGGCCTTGATCATGCGGGCGGCGGAGTCGGCCGGCAGGCGAGACGGCCGGCCTAAGGGATGGTGACGCCCGCCGCCCGGACCTTCTGCTCTATGAGCGTGGTCAGGCGGGTCCAGCCGGGCCGCTGGTCCTCGCCGTGGTGGGTGAGCAGTTCCTTGCGGGCGTCGCCGTCCTCGCGGTTCTGGAGGCCGGAGAGGGTGGGCATCAGGGAGGGGTCGGCGATGAAGTGCTCGGCGACCTCGGTGGCGAGCTCCTCGATCCGGGGGTCGTCCGGGTCCCAATCCCCGGCGGCCCAGGTCATCGTGACGATGGCGACGTGCTTGGGGTCGTCGAGGCCGTGCTCGATCTGGGCGAGGTACTCCTCGAAGCCCTCGGGCATCAGGGCCCGTACCAGGATCAGGGCCTCGCGGGCGGTCGTCATGTCGTCGGCGGAGAATCCGAGCCCGGGCATCCGGTCCAGCAGTGCGAGGGCGCGCTTCGGCAACAGGACCCGGTCCCCGTGGGCGAGTTGGCGCAGGGTCTCGCGTCGGGCGATCAGCTCGTCGATCTTGCCGCTGAGGGTCTCCTCGACCTCGACGAGGGAGGTCGCGAACTCGTCCGGGTCGGCGTCCAGGATCGGGCCGATCTCGGCCAGCGGGACGCCCGCCCCGGCCAGGGTCCGCACCTGCACCAGCCGCAGCAGTTCGGCCGTTCCGTAGCGGCGGTAGCCGGACAGGTCGCGCTCGGGCTCCTCGACCAGGCCGTTCTTGTGGTAGTGCCGGATGGTCTTCACCGTGACGCCGGCGAAGGCCGCGGCCTGGCTGATGGTCACTCCGTCTGTCATGCCGTCAGTTGACCGCACCCTCTGTCAGGGCGGCAACCTCGCGGACGGCGGTGGCGATGGCGCGGAAGTCCTTGCGGACGACGGTGGTGTGCTTGCTCGGGACGGTGGCGCTGACCTGGACGTTGGGGTTGCGGGCGAGGACCGGGTCGAGCGTCGCGCGCATCGCGGCCAGGCCCTCGGCGGTGCCGCCGAGGCTGGCGCCGGTGGCGACGACGTAGCGCATCGGGAAGGAGACGAGGTCGAAGACCGGGTCGCCGGCGGCGACGATCTCGTTCAGCTCGATGTTGATCTCGGCGTGTTCGGCGGCGGACATCCGGGCGGCCATGCCCAGGGGACGCACCAGCGGCATCAGCGGGCCGAAGCGCTTGAACAGGGTGCGGATCTGCTCCTTGCCGGCCTCCCGGCCGCCCTCGACGGTGGCCAGGTAGTCCCACGGGTAGCCGCCGTCGACCATCACCGCGCCGGCGACGCGGTCGGGGTAGCGGGTGGAGTGGTGCAGCGCGAGCGCCGCGCCGTAGGACCAGCCGACGATGATCGGCTTCTGTGCTCCGGTCGCACCGAGGACGGCGTCGATGTCGCGCAGGCAGGCCTCGAAGGAGTAGTCCGAGGAGCGCTTCGACTTGCCGCGGGCGCGCTCGTCGAAAGTGATGTGCCGGTAGCCGTCGCCGAGTTGGGCGATCACGTGCCGCCAGTCCTTCTGGGTGCAGTAGGAACCGTTGAGGTAGATGATCGGACGGCCGGCGCCCCGGGTGTCGGTGACGGCCAGCGCCGTGTCCTCGACGCGGATCATGCCGGTCCAGGCGGTGTTGGGCTTGGCGTTCGCGTTGGTGTTCGTCGTCATGGGTATGAGCGTGAGGCTTGACCTCGGGTCAAGGTCAACCCCGGTTCGCCGTTTCCTGAGCGCGGTCAGTGGGTGAGCCGAGGGGCCTCCGGGTGGTAGGCCCGTTGGCGTTCGACGCGCACCGATGCGAAGTCCCCGTTGCCGTTGAGGACTTCGCCGGTGCCGACCCGGGCGACTGCCGCTCAGCTCCGCGCCGTTGGTGATCTGACTTCGTTCCCGATCTCGACGAGACCGTCGGCTGCCGCCTTGATCCAGGTGCCGCCCTCGCCGAGCGGACAGCCGCGACCGATCACGATTCGACCGCCGCCCGAACGGGTGAGCGCCCGCGTCAGTTGTGCAGGAAGCCCTCCAGCGCGGACGCCAGGGCCACCGGCGTCTCGTACATCGGGTAGTGCCCGCTGCCGCCGAGCTCCTCCAGTTCGGCGTTGGGGTAGTGGCTGAGCCAGGTGCCCCGCATGACGTCGGCGGTCAGGGCGAGGTCGTGCTCGCCGACGATCACCTTGACCGGGACGGGGTTCCCGCTGATCCGCTCCGACAGGTCGGTCGTCGTCCAGTCCCGGACGTAGCCGTCGAAGGCCTCGGTGGTCGACAGCCACAGGGACTGGTCGACCATCCGGTCGAGCCAGACCCGCCCGGCCCGCTGGCCGGTGACCAGGTCGAGGATCGCGTAGCGCTTCTCCCGGTCCTCGGCGGCGCCGTAGAACAGCGACTCGCCGGCCTCGTCCAGCGGGTACGGCCCAGCCGGCACCGGCGCGAGGCCGACCAGCTTGCGCACCCGCAGCGGCGCCTCGGCGAGCAGCTGCTGGGCTGCCTTGCCGCCCATCGAGTGGCCGATCAAGGAGAAGCGCTCCCAGTCGAGTTGGTCGGCGAGGGCGAGCGCGTCGGAGGCGATCTCGGCGAGCGTGTACGCGCCGGGGACGTCCTTGCGCTCGCCGTAGCCGCGGTAGTCCAGGAAGGCGTAGCTGAACGTCCTGCCGTCGAGGTAGTCGAGGAAGGGGCCCCAGCCCGCGCTGGTGCCGAACCAGTCGTGCAGGACCAGGACGTGGTGGTCGCCGGTGCCGGTCAGGCGGTGAGGAATCGTCATGCCATCGGTCGTTCCCCGGAAGCCGCCCGTCCGAACGGCCGGTTCGTGGTCGGTTGGCCGTTCCTCAGGTGGCCCGTTCCTCCGGTGGTCCGCCCCTCAGGCGGCCGGCCGTCGGGCGAAGTCCGGCGCGTGCTCCGGCCGCGGTCCGAGCGCGATCAGCCGTGAGACGCCCAGCCGCACGGCCGGGACGTAGCGGGCGAGCAGGGCGAACCGGACGGGCGGGCCGACCCGGCGCCCGCTGAGCACCGGGGTGAACATCAGGCCGTGCAGCATCCGCTGCATCCGCTGCATGATCACGGTCGGGCGTTGGCGCCGCCGCTGCACCCGGGCCAGCGCCGCGACGGTCGGTCGGCCGCGCCGCAGCGGCTCGGCGAGCAGGGTGGCGGCGGCGACGGCGTCCTGGATGGCGAGGTTGATACCCACCCCGCCGGCCGGGGACATCGCGTGGGCGGCGTCGCCGATCAGCAGCAGTCCGTCGGTGTACCAGCGGTCCAGCCGGTTGAGCTTGACGTCGAGCAGGTGGACGTCGCCCAGGCTCGCCAACTGGTCGACCCGGTCGGCGTACTGGGGCATCAGCCGGGCGATCCGGTCGCGGAAGCGCTCGATGCCCTCGGCGCGGCGCTGCGCGTCCGCCCCCTTGGGCAGGAAGTAGGCGATCTGGAAGTAGTCGTCGCGGGTCAGGCTGAGCGCCATCTCGCCGTGTCCGAAGCCGGGGACGAGGTTGGGCGGCGCGGCCTGCTCGTGGGCGTGCCGGGGCAGCCGGAACCACCAGACGTCGAAGGGCACCGGGCATTCCTCGGGCACCAGCCCGGCCTCCCGGCGCAGGGTGGAGTGCCGGCCGTCGGCGGCGACGGTGAGCTCGGCCCGGATCTCGCCCTCCTCGCCGTCCCGGGTGCGGTAGCGCACGCCGGCCACCCGGCCGCCCTCCCGGATCAGCCCGGTCGCCTCGGTGTTCATCCGGAGGGTGAAGGTGGGTTCCCGCTCGGCCTGCGCCACCAGGAAGTTGAGCAGGTCCCACTGCGGGATCATCGCGATGTAGTTGTACGGCGCGGGCAGCTTGTCGAAGGCGCTCAGCGCGACCGGCCCGACGCCGGGCACCGGTACCACCAGGTTGCCGAGCCGGCTCTGCGGCAGTGCGGCGAACTCCCGGCCCAGGCCGAGCTCGTCCATCAGCCGCACGGTGGAGGCGTGGACGGTGTCGCCGCGGAAGTCGCGCAGGAAGTCGCCGTGCTTCTCCAGCACGGTCACTTCGACGCCGGCCCGGGCCAGCATCAGGCCCAGCACCATTCCGGCGGGCCCGCCCCCGGAGATGACGACGCTCATGGCTCTCTCCCCTCGATCCGTGAATCCCTGGTCCCCTTGCGATCCCTGCTTGGAACTCGCATATACAGACTCTCTGGAACCGTCTCAGGTGTCAAGTAGTACGATGCTCCACATGAAGGATCTGGTGTCGGCCGCGCTCACGGCGGCGAAGGAGCGGGGCCAGGACGTCGCGGACGTCCCGCTGACGGCGATCGCGGCGGCGGCCGGCGTCTCGCGCAGCACCCTGCTGCGCCGGCTCGGCGGCTCCCGGGCGCCCCTGGACGAGGCGGTCCGGCAGACCGGCGTCGACCCGGGCGGACGGCCGCCGGTACGGGAGCGTGCGATCGCGGCGGCTGCCCACCTGGTGGCCGAACGCGGCCTCGGCGGGGTCACCCTGGACGCGGTCGCGGACCGGGCCGAGTGCTCGCTGCCCAGCCTGCACACCGTCTTCGAGGGACGGGACGGTCTGCTCGCCGCCGTCTTCCTGCAGTACGGCCCGCTGCCGGACCTCCAGGCGCTGGCGGCCGACCCGCCCGAGCGTCTGGAGGACACCGTCCGGGCGCTCCACCGCACCTTCCTCGCCTCCCTGTCCAACGAGCCGCGGATCATCCCGGCGGTCTTCGCCGACCTGTTCGGCCGTCCGGACGGGCCCGCCGCCCGGATGATGGCCGCCAACATGCCGCAGATCATCGACGGCCTCGGCCGCCTGCTGCTGCCGCACGTCGAGGCCGGGCGGATCCGGCCGCTGCCGCTCCCGGTGCTGGTGCAACTGCTGATCGGCCCGCTGCTCAGCCACGTCCTGGTGCGGCCGGTGCTCGAACCCGTCCTCGGCGACGGGCTGCCCTCGCTGGACGAGTCCTTCGAGCTCTTCGCCGACGCCTACCTCCGGGCGGTCGCCCCGTCCGGACCGGACGAGCAAGCACCCTGAGGAGAACCGTGATCGGCACACTGCAGTGCCTGGTGCTCGACTGCCAGGACCCGGCCGTACTCGCCCGCTTCTACGCCGCCCTGCTCGGCGGTGAGGTCGACCGCCCGGACCCGCGCTGGTCGCTCGGCGCCGGCTGGTCCACCCTGCACCTCGACGACGGCACAGTGCTCTGTTTCCAGGCGGTCGCCGACCACCGCCCGCCCCGCTGGCCCGACCCCGGGCACCCGCAGCAGGCGCACCTGGACATCGACGTCCCGGACCTGGACGCCGCCGAACCCCAGGTGCTCGCCCTCGGCGCCGTCCGCCTGCGCGACGTCGGCCGGTGGCGGATCTACGCGGACCCGGCCGGCCACCCCTTCTGCCTGATCCGCGGCTGAACGGCTCGAGGAAGCGGCCCCCCGCTCAGCCCAGCACCAGCCGGTCGCCCAGCCGCAGCCGCCCCGGGGCGGCCACCTCGGCGAGCGCGTCGAGGCGGCCGTCGTGGGCGTGCACGATCGCCTTGAGGATCTCGGGGGCGTGCGGCAGTCCGGGCTGCGGGGCCGCGGTCATCGCGCAGCGCTCGCTGGAGGTGACGAAGGCGAGCCGGGCGCTGTCCGGGGCATCGCCGCGGGCCTGGCGGCCGAACCAGTCGTCCTCGACGAACGGCGGGGTGCCGGGCGGGGTGCGCAGCACGATGTTGGGGCGGAACCGGCGCTCGTCCACCGCGGCGAAGGGGACGGCCTCGCGGACCCAGTCCAGGGTGGCGGTGGTGAGCACGCTGACCGGTAGTCGGTCGACGTGCGGCACGGCGTCCTCGCGGGCGAGTGCGACGTCCTCGCGCTGGAGGTAGGCGCGCAGGAACGCGGTGGGGTGGTCGACCGGGCGGCCGAGCGGGTCGAACAGCTCGGGGCCGTCGATCCGGTGGCCGAGGCGGGCGGAGAGCCGCAGCAGGCCGTCCATCCGGCGGAAGCGGCGGGTGGTCTTGCCCGAGCCGAGCTTGCCGGAGGAGTCGCGGACGGCGTAGAGGCGGTCGCCGGCCAGGCCGCGCACGTCCACCTCGACGGAGTCGAGCCGCTCGCCGCCGGTGGATTTCACGGGGTAGCGCCAGAGTCGCTCGATCACTCCGATGATCTCAGCCATGGCCTGACAGCGTACCGGCGCCACCGGGGATGGTCTAGACCAAGTCCCGGGCCGGGGTGGGCCGGTGGGCTCAGCCCAGCCGGGCCACCGCCCGGACCGGGGCGCCGTCCGCCGCCACCAGCCGCAGCGGGAACAGCGAGACCTCCACCGGCCGACCGGCCTCCTGCGCCTCCAGCAGTGCCCGCAGGTCGGTCAGGTTCTCGGCGATCACCCCGCCGCCGCTCGCCCCCAGCAGCACCCGGTGCGCGGCCAGCGTCGGCTCCTCGGCGGGCTGGTCGTGCTCGTCGGTGAGGTCGGCGAGCAGCGCGGCCACCGCCGGATCGCCCGGGCCCGGGTCGGGGGTGGGGTCGACGCTCAGCGCGTCCACCCCGACCGTGCGCACCCCGGCGGCGACGATCGCCTCGGCCGCCTCGGCGGTCAGGCCGGGGTGGGCGAGGTAGGCGTCGGTGCCCCAGTGCCGGGCCCAGCCGGTGGCCAGCAGCAGGACGGAACCCTCCCCGCAGCGCTCCAGCGCGGGCGCCAGCAGCTCGGGGGTGACGGCCGCCCGGGGCTCCAGCCCCCGCAGGTCGGCCACCACGGCGGGCCCGGTGAACCGCTCCAGCGGCAGCCCGTCCAGCGTCGGCCAGGTGACGTCCACGTGGTACGGCGCGTCCACATGGGTCCCGGACTGCGAGCCGAGGTGCAGGGCCAGCACGTTCACCCCGGCCGTCGCGGTGGTGAGCGCGGGCTCCAACAGCACGGTCGGATCGCCGGGGTAGACCGGCATCGCGGTGGTCACCTGATGGGTGAGGTCGACGAGGGTCGCTGCCATGCCCCCCATCCTCCCAGGGGGCGCGCGCTCCCGGACCCGTTCCGCCCGGCCGGGCCGAACGGGTCCGGGAGCGCGCCCCGGCCGAAGCCCCGGGTGAAGCCGGGATAGAAATGCCCCATGGGAATCGCGAAGCGTCAGCCGTGGGTGGTCGGGGTCTCGGGAGCGTCGGGGACGCCGTACGCGGCCTCGGTGATCCGGGCGCTGCTGGCCGCCGGCGAGGCGGTGGACCTGATCGTCAGCCGGGCCGCCCGGCTCACCATCCTGGACGAGACCGGCATCTCCTTCCGGGACGCCCACTGGCGCACCGACCTCGCCGCCTGGCTGGGGACCGACCAGGGCCTGGAGGACGTCCGCTACTGGTCCGCCGGGGACTTCGCGGCCGGCCCGTCCAGCGGCTCGTACCCCGCCAAGGGCATGCTGGTGGTGCCCGCGACCACCGGCGCGGTGGCCGGGATCGCGCTCGGCCTGAGCAAGGACCTGCTGCAGCGGGTCGCCAGTGTCACCCTGAAGGAGCGTCGACCACTCGTCGTCTGCGTGCGCGAGACACCACTCAACGGGGTGACGTTGAAGCACCTGGTGGAGCTCGACGCGCAGGGCGCGGTGGTCCTGCCCGCATCGCCCGGTTTCTACGCCGGCGGCTCCACCGTGCGCGAACTCGTGGATTTCGTGGCCGGCCGGGTGCTGGACGCCGTGGGCGTGCCGCATTCCCTGTACCTGCGCTGGGAAGGGGAGTTGGGGGCGGCGGCCCGCCAGAGCGGGAGCGGCGGGAGCGCTTCGGCTGAGGGGGAGTAAGGAGAGCGAGGGCGGGAGAGTATCTTCTCTGCGATATCCGGGTCGGTCGGCGCACGGCGCCTTTGAATCCGGATAATGATCTGTGGGTCTGGTGAGGTTCGGAAGGACGCGGACGGTATATGGACACGGTGGACAGACAGCTCATCCAGGCGCTCCGGGAGAACGGCCGCGCGTCCTACGCCGAGCTGGGCCGGCTGGTCGGACTCTCCGGCCCGAGCGTCACGGACCGCATCAACCGCCTGGAGCAGGCCGGGGTCATCACCGGCTACCGCGCGACGGTCAACCCGGCCTCGCTCGGCTTCGGCGTCACCGCGCTGATCGGCCTTCAGCTCACCGACGCGGCCGACCACGAGGACGTCGCGTTCCGGCTGAAGGACCTCAACGAGGTCGAGGACTGCTGGTTCATCGCGGGTGACGACTCCTACATGCTCAAGGTCCGGGTGGCCGACGTGGCCGGCCTGGAGTCGGTGGTGAAGCGGATCTCGGGCACGAAAGGCGTGGCCAGGACCCGCACCACCGTCGTACTCTCCACGAAGTGGGAGAACCGGGTGAGTGAGCTTCCTCCTGTAGGAGAGTGACGTATGGCACTGGTCGGTCTGGAGGAGCTGCGCGCCGCTCGGCAGCGGATCGCGGGGGTCGCCGTGCGCACCCCGCTGGTTCCCGCCCCCTGGGCGGCCGAGGGGGAGCGGCGGCTCTGGCTCAAGCCCGAGAACCTCCAGCCGACCGGGGCCTTCAAGACCCGCGGCGCCTACAACCGGTTGGCCGCGCTCACCGCGGAGGAACGCTCCCGCGGCGTGGTCGCCCAGTCCAGCGGCAACCACGCGCAGGCGGTGGCGTACGCGGCGCAGCTGCTCGGCATCAAGGCCGTGATCGTGATGCCGGACACCTCGCCCGCGGTGAAGGTGGAGGCCACCCGCTCGTACGGCGCCGAGGTGATCCTGGTGTCGCCGGGGGAGCGGGACACCCTGCCCGGCGAGCTGGCCGAAAGGCACGGCTACGTCTGGGTGCCCCCGTACGACGATCCGTTCATCATCGCGGGCCAGGGCACGGTCGGGCTGGAGATCGCCGAGGACGCCCCGGCCGAGCTGGACACCGTCCTGGTGCCGGTCAGCGGCGGCGGCCTGATCGGCGGGACGGCGGCCGCGCTCAAGCTCACCCGCCCGGGCATCCGGGTGATCGGCGTGGAACCGGAGCTGGCCGCCGACGCGCAGGCCAGCCTGCGCTCCGGGCGCCGGGTGGAGTGGCCGGTCGCCGACACCTACCGGACCATCGCGGACGGGCTGCGCACCCCCTCGGTCGGCGTGTTGCCGTACGAGCACATCACCACCTACGTGGACGACATCGTCACCGTCACCGAGGACGAGATCCGCGCCACCGTCGCCCTGCTGGCCCGCCGCGGCCGGCTGGTCGCCGAGCCGTCCGGTGCCGTCGCCCCGGCCGCGTACTTCCACCGCGCCGCCGAGACCGGGGGCCAGACGGTCGCGGCCGTGGTCAGCGGCGGGAACATCGACCCGGTCCTGCTCGCGGAGCTGCTCTCCGCATAGGCGTACGCTCAGTCCGGCAAGGAATCGAATGTCGGAGGAGGCGGGGCACCGCATGGACGCAGGGCTCAAGCGCGAGCTGGAGGCGAAGGTCTACGCGGGTGAGCGGCTGACCCGCGAGGACGGGATCGCGCTCTACGAGAGCGACGACCTGGCCTGGCTGGGCGGGCTGGCCCACCACGTGCGGACGCGGAAGAACGGCGACGTCGTCCACTTCAACGTCAACCGCCACCTCAACATGACCAACGTGTGCAACGCGTCCTGCGCGTACTGCTCGTTCCAGCGCAAGCCGGGCGAGAAGGACGCGTACACGATGCGCATCGAGGAGGCCGTCCGCCTGGCCAAGGCGATGGAGAGCGAGTCCCTCACCGAGCTGCACATCGTCAACGGCCTGCACCCGACCCTGCCGTGGCGCTACTACCCGCGCTCGCTGCGGGAGCTGAAGGCGGCCCTGCCGAACGTCTCGCTGAAGGCCTTCACCGCGACCGAGATCCACTGGTTCGAGAAGATCAGCGGCCTGTCCGCCGACGAGATCCTGGACGAGCTGATCGACGCCGGCCTGGAGTCGCTGACCGGCGGCGGCGCCGAGATCTTCGACTGGGAGGTCCGCCAGCACATCGTCGACCACGACACCCACTGGGAGGACTGGTCGCGGATCCACCGCCTCGCGCACAGCAAGGGCCTCAAGACGCCGTCCACCATGCTGTACGGCCACATCGAGGAGCCCCGCCACCGGGTGGACCACGTGCTGCGGCTGCGCGAGCTGCAGGACGAGACCGGCGGCTTCCAGGTCTTCATCCCGCTGCGCTACCAGCACGACTTCCACGACTCCAAGGACGGCGTCGTGCGCAACAGGCTGATGGCCCGCACCGAGATGGCCACCGGCGCCGAGGCGCTGAAGACCTTCGCCGTCTCCCGGCTGCTGTTCGACAACGTCCCGCACGTCAAGGTCTTCTGGGTGATGCACGGCGTCACCACCGCGCAGCTGGCGCTCAGCCACGGCGCGGACGACATGGACGGCTCGGTGGTCGAGTACAAGATCACCCACGACGCGGACAACTTCGGCACGCCGAACAAGCTCGGCCGCGAGGACCTGCTCGGTCTGATCCGCGACGCCGGCTTCCGCCCGGTCGAGCGCAACACCCGCTACGAGGTCATCCGCGAGTACGAGGGCCCGGACCCGATGCGCCGCGAGGCCCCGCAGGCGATGCGTCTCTGACCTGCGAACTCCCTGCCGTCCGGGCCGTACTCGGGCCCGGACGGCGGCGTCTTCACCGCTCCCGCACGCGACCCGGGTTTACCAACGGGTACGGCGTTTGGCAGGATCGACGGCATGTCCGGTTCTCATCGCGCCACCGAGTACCCGCCGTACGAGCCGATGCAGGAGCCGGCGTACGGGGTGCCGCAGCAGTCGCACGAGGCGCCGTACGACGCGTACGAGCCGTACCGGCAGGTGCGGCAGGACTACTACTACGGCGAGTACCAGGAGGCCCCGCAGGCCGCCGACGGGTACTTCGAGGCGTACGAGCAGCCGTTCCAGCCGTACCCGGCGGAGCCGGTGTACGAGCAGCCGGTGTACGACCAGCCGGTGTACGAGCAGCCGGTCCACGAGGATCCCGCCCCGGTCGAGCCCCTCGCGCCCCTCGCTCCGGTCGTCCCCGCCGCGGCCGCCGTGCCGGGTGGCCGGGCCGCCGCCCGGGGCCGACGGCGCAAGGCGAAGCAGAAACGTCACGGCAAGGCCGTGATGGCCGGCACCGCCCTGCTGGTCGCGGCCGCCGCCGGCTGGTACACCGTCGGCCAGGACGACGCCAAGCCCGGCATCACCGCCGCCGACGGCCCCGGCCCCGAGGGCGTCAGCAAGCCCGACCAGCCCGCCCCCGCCGCCGTCCAGGCCGCCGCCGACCGGCAGTCCGCGCCCCCGGCCGCCGGTCGCAGTGAGACCCGCCCGGACGGCTCGCTGGCCGCGATACCCGGCCTCGGCGCCGCCTTCACCGCGAAGGTCCCCGCCGAGACCACCCAGGTCGTGGTCGCCTCCGGCGCCGACAAGAACACCGACAAGAACACCGTCGTCCTCTGGACCCGCACCCCCGAGGGCCGCTGGCTGGCCGGCGAGACGTGGAACGGCCACAACGGCAAGAACGGCTGGACCGCCGACCACAACGAGGGCGACCTGCGCAGCCCGATCGGCGTCTTCTCGCTCACCGACGCGGGCGGCCGCAACGCCGACCCGGGCAGCAAGCTCCCGTACGACAAGGACCCGAGCTTCGTGGTCTCCGGCACCGGCTTCTTCGGCGACCAACTGGCCGGCTCCTTCGACTACGTGGTCGCGATCAACTACAACCGGGTCCCCGGCAACTCCCCGCTCGACATGCGCCGCCCGATGGGCGCCAAGAAGGGCGGAGGCATCTGGCTCCACGTGGACCACGACGGGCCCACCCACGGCTGCGTGTCGATCCCCGAGGACAAGATGGCCCAGCTGATCCGCACCCTGGACCCGAGCGCCCACCCGGTCATCGTGATGGGCGACGCCGCCACTCTGGCGGCCTGACCTCGGCATACGCCCAAGCCAGGCGCCCCAACAGGCCTTGTGGATCTCCTACAGATCACAGGTTCGGATCCTGTAGCCGGTCATGCCCCGCTGACCAGCGAGTAACCCGGTTCCATGGCAGCATGAGCGGATCGCGCATTGTGGCACTCGGCCACTACCAGCCCCCCAAGGTCCTCAGCAACGACGACCTGGCGGCGCTCGTCGACACCGATGACGAGTGGATCCGCACCCGGGTGGGCATCCGCACCCGGCACATCGCCGAGGGCGAGACCCTGGTCGACCTCGCCACCGAGGCCGCGCAGAAGGCGCTGGCCAACAGCGGCCGGACACCCGAGGACATCGACCTGGTCGTGGTCGCCACCTGCACCGCCATCGAGCGCAGCCCCAACACCGCCGCCGCCGTGGCCGCCCGGCTGGGCGTGCGCTCGCCCGCCGCCTACGACATCAACACGGTCTGCTCGGGCTTCTCCTACGCGCTGGCCACCGCCGACCACGCGATCCGGGCCGGCGCGGCCCGCCGCGCGCTGGTGATCGGCGCCGAGCGGATGTCCGACACCCTCGACTGGACCGACCGCTCCACCTGCGTGATCTTCGGCGACGGCGCGGGCGCCGCGGTCGTCGAGGCCCAGGAGGAGGGCGCCGAGCCCGGCATCGGGCCGGTGGTCTGGGGCTCCGAGCCGGAGAAGGGCGACGCCGTGGTGATCACGGGCTGGGACCCGGTGATCAGCCAGCAGGGCCAGTCGGTGTTCCGCTGGGCCACCACCCAGCTCGCCCCGCTCGCCCGCGAGGCCTGTGAGCGGGCCGGGATCGACCCCTCGGAGCTCAAGGGATTCGTCCCGCACCAGGCCAACCTGCGGATCATCGACGCGATCGCCAAGAAGCTGGGCCTCGGCGACGCCGTGGTGGCCCGGGACGTGGTCGACTCCGGCAACACCTCGGCCGCCTCGATCCCGCTCGCCTTCTCCAAGCTGGTCGAACGCGGCGAGCTCTCCCCGGGCGACCCGGTGCTGCTCTTCGGCTTCGGCGGCGGCCTCGCCTACGCCGGCCAGGTCGTCCGCTGCCCGTAATTCGCACACCGCCCCGCTACCCGCGTACCGCCCCGCCCCGAGCCGAAGGGGCGCGCCGGTGCCGAAAGGGAGAAGCGACCAGCGAGGTACGAGCGCCGGAGCGCCGACCGTCGGCACCGGGTCCGAGCGACCCGGAGGCGAGCGGGTGAGTCACAGCCGAGCGGGCGGACAACAGCATGCCGGTGGGCGGGCACCCTGTGTGAGGGGTGCTCGCCCACCGGCATGTCTGGCGCGCCTGCGGTACGTCGGCGGACCTCCCCCGAGGACACGGCCGCCGTCCGTCGTACCCCGGACAGGAGGCCGGGGCTGCGCGCGGAGCGGATGATGGATCGAACGGATGGTCTTACTTGGGCGCCTTCTTCCCGGTGACGCCCAGGTACACCAGGGGAGCGAGGTTGGGCTTGAGGTCCTTGACCTTGACGCCCCAGGAGGTGAAGGCCTTCTGGTGCTCGGCCGCCGATGCGAGCAGCGAGACCAGAGCGCCGGAGACGGCGTTCGGGTCGAGCGACTTGTCGGCCTGACCCTTCGCCTGGAGTTCCTTGACGGCCTCCGCGAGCGGCTTGGCGACCGAGTTGAGGACGGTCATGCGGATCTTGAAGAACCGCTTGTCCCCTTCCGCGGCACCGAGCGTGACCACTCGCAGAATGGCGTCGTTCTTGCGCCAGAAGGCAAGGAATCCGTCGACCAGTTCTTCCGAAGTGGTCGGTCCGGACTTCCCTGCCCAGGACTTTCCGGCCACCAGCTCTTTGAGGGTGTCGGCGTCCTTGGCCATTTCCTCGGCGATTTCGAGGACTGCGCCCTCGACATCTGGGAAGTACTGATAGAAGGTCGCGGGGGAGGTACCCGCCATACGGGCGACGTCGATGACCTTGACGTCCCGATAGGGCGACGTGCTGAGCATCTCGCGGAGGCAGTCGAGCAGCTTCTGCCGCGTCTCCTGTCCGCGTCGCCCGGCGACGCGACCGTCGACGGTGCGAACTTGTCCTGTCATGCCGTCAGCTTACCGTGGCACGATCTTGGCGCGATTCGGTGATGCGACTATTACTCCGCACGGGGGCTGGTATAGCGGCATGAACCACTTCGGACGGATATTCACCGGGCTCCGAAGGGGCTGTTGAAGCCCCCCCGTGTGCTTTCGACCCCATAGCGTGACGGCGAGTCCGCTGAGGGGTGGTCGGGTGACAGAGCGTGACCGCCCCTGGGGGGTGGAAAACCGACGGTCCGGGTCGGCTGACGCAAGCCGCAGCCGGAGCGGGCGTCATAATCCGGCCGTTCCGTCATCGCTGACCGGACCACTGTCCGGCGGGCCCCTCCGGGCGGGGGAGGTTGGAGATGCGCCGGGCGGCATTGGAGAATCGGGACCGGCACCACGCGGCGGGTGCGGAAACGGGGAGGTGGCAGCGGAGTGGACCAGCTGACGGCGCACGATCCGAGGCGGATCGGGCCCTTCGAGGTGCTGGGGCGACTCGGCGCGGGTGGGATGGGGCTGGTCTACCTGGCGCGCTCCGCGGCCGGGCGCCGGGTGGCCATCAAGACCGTCCGGGGGGAACTGGCCGAGGACGAGCTGTTCCGGGTCCGCTTCGCGCGGGAGATCGCGGCCGCCAAGACGGTCGGCGGCTTCTACACCGCGGCCGTGGTGGACGCCGACGCGGACGCCCGGGTGCCCTGGCTGGCCACCGCGTACATCCCGGCGCCCTCGCTGGAGGACCTGGTCGAGGAGTGTGGCCCGCTGCCGGTGGAGGCCACCCGCTGGCTGGTTGCGGGCATCGCCGAGGCGCTGCAGTCCATCCACGGGGCCGGGCTGATCCACCGCGACCTCAAGCCCTCCAACGTCCTGGTGGTCGAGGACGGCCCCAAGGTGATCGACTTCGGCATCGCGTCCGGGGTCTCCAGCACCCGGCTCACCATGACCAACGTCGCGGTCGGCACCCCGGCCTACATGTCGCCCGAGCAGGCCCGGGACAGCCGGACCGTCCGGGGCGCCAGCGACGTCTTCTCGCTCGGCTCGCTGATGGTCTTCTGCGCCACCGGGCACCCGCCGTACCGCGGCTCCAACCCGGTCGAGACGGTGTTCCAGCTGCTGCGCGAGGAGCCGGACCTGTCCGGCATGCCGCCCGAGCTGATGGACCTGGTCCGGGCCTGCATGCAGCAGGCGGCCGAGCACCGGCCGACCCCGGCGCAGATCCAGGCCGAGCTGGCCCCGCACCTGTTCTCCCGGGACGACGCCTCCGGCGAGGCCGGCGACTGGCTGCCCGCCAACGCGCTGGAGCTGATCGAGCGCAAGCGCGGGCGCCGCCCGAGCGCGCCGCCGCCCCGCCCGTACGCCGGCCCGGTCGAGCCGCAGCCGTCGCACCCGCAGCCGTCGCACCCGCCGGCCCCGCAGCCGCAGATCCCGCCGCAGCACCCCGGCCTGGACGACCCGCGCACCCATCCGGGCGCCCGGCACGCGCCGCCGCCGGCCGGGCCGGTGCACAGCGCGCCGCACCCCGGGCCGGGCTCGGACGCCGAGATCCCGACCGCGAAGATCCCCTCCAAGAACAAGCACCGCGCGCCCACCGGCGGGGTCAGTGTCGAGGTGCAGCTGTCCGGCGCCTCGGTGCGGATAGGCCCGGGGCCGCGGGCCGAGCACGAGCAGCCCGGACCGACCACCGCCCCGGCCGAGACCGACTGGGTCCGCCGGACGGCGCCGACCCCGACCCCGCCGGCACCCCCGGCGCCGGCCCCGACCCCCGCCCCGGCCGCCCGCTGGCGCCCCTGGCGGTTCCGGATGTCCAACGACGTCTGGGGCACCCCGGTGGTCGCCGACGGCACGCTCTTCGTCTCCAGCTTCGAGGTGCACGCGCTGGACATCGCCTCCGGCGAGCGCCGCTACAAGACCCGGGACGTCGCCTGGGCGCTCGCGGTGGACGCCGGCCGGGTGCACGCCGCGGACGGCCCGCACCTGTACACCGTGGACGTCGCGGACGGCACCGAGCGCTGGCGCACCTCGCTGGACGGCTGGGTCTACTCGCTCTCCGCCGCCGACGGCGTGCTCTGCTGCGGTGTCCGCGGCGGCGGTGTCCAGCTGCGCGCGGCCGCCACCGGCGCCGAGCTGTGGCGCGCGGACGACGCCCAGCAGGACTACGAGAACCCGCAGTCCGGCCCGGTCCTGGTGGCCGGCGCCGCCTACTACTACGGCGCCGGGCGGCTGCGCTGCGTGGACCCGCGCGGCGCGGGCCTGCGCTGGTCCTTCCCGGTCGGCGAGGACGTGCCCTCGCACCCGGTCGAGCGCGGCGGCGTGCTGTACGTGACGGCCGGCACCCGGGTGTACGCGCTGGACGCGGCCAGCGGGGTCGAGCGCTGGCGCTTCGAGGCGCCGGTGGTGCTGTTCACCCCGCCCGCCCTGGACGCCGACGCGGTCTACGTGGCCGACTACCTGGGCACGGTCTACGCGCTGGACGCGGCCACCGGCCTGGACCGCTGGCGCGGGGTCACCGGCAGCCGCCAGGGCGCGGAGCCGGTGGTGGTCGGGGACGGCATGGTGCTGGTGGGCAGCGGCGAGGTGCTGTACGCCTTCGAGGCGGCGACCGGCCGGGAGCGCTGGCGCTACACCGCGCGCGGCGAGATCGTCGGCTCCCCGGCGGTGGCCGACGGCCTGGTGCACCTGGGCAGCCGGGACCACTCGCTGCACACGCTGGACCTGGCGACCGGTCAGCTGCGCTGGGAGCTCGGCACCAAGGGCGAGCTCACCGGCTCCCCGGTGGCGGTCGGCGGGCGGGTCTTCGTCGGCTCCAAGGACCGCTGCGTGTACGCGCTGGACGCCTACTACGGCACGGCGGTGCCCGCCCGCTGAGCGGGGCGGACACCGCCGGTCCGGTGGTGGCCGAGGGCCAGGGCCCGGGCGCTCGGGCCCGGGCGATCAGGCCTCAGACCTCAGGCCTTGCGGGCCTCGGGGTGGCGGCTGCACCAGCCCTCCCACGCGGAGGAGACCATCTCCGTCACGTCGTGGCTCGCGCTCCAGCCCAGCTCGCGCTGGATCAGGTCGGCGGAGGCCACCACCCGGGCCGGGTCGCCGGGGCGGCGCGGGGCCATCTCGGGGGTGGTGTCGTACCCGGTGACCTTGCCGATCGCCTCGATCATCTCCTTGACGCTGACGCCCTCGCCGCGGCCGATGTTGAGCACCAGCGAGGTCGCGCCGGCCGGGTCGGCGGCCAGCCGCTTGGCGGCCGCCACGTGGGCCGAGGCGATGTCGGAGACGTGGATGAAGTCGCGGACGCAGGTGCCGTCCGGGGTCTGGTAGTCGTCACCGAAGACCAGCGGCGCCTTGCCGGCGGTGAGCCGCTCGAAGACCATCGGGATCAGGTTGAACACACCCGCGTCGGAGAGCTCGGGCGAGGCGGCGCCGGCCACGTTGAAGTAGCGCAGGGCCACGGTGGACATCCCGTGGGCCTTGCCCGCGGCGGCGACCAGCCACTCGCCGGCCAGCTTGGTCTCGCCGTACGGGCTCATCGGGGCGCACGGGGTGGACTCGGTGACCAGGTCGACGTCCGGCATGCCGTAGACGGCGGCGGAGGAGGAGAACAGGAAGCGCTTGACGCCGCCCTCGGCCGCGGCCTCCAGGACCGTCTGCAGGCCGATCATGTTCTCGCGGTAGTAGAGGAACGGCTGCTCGACCGACTCGCCGACCTGCTTCTTGGCGGCGAAGTGCAGGATGCCCTCGACGCCGTGCTCGCGGATCGCGGCGTCCAGGGCGGCGCGGTCCAGGGTGGAGCCCTGGATCAGCGGGACGCCGGCCGGCACCCGGGAGGCGTCGCCGGTGCTGAGGTCGTCCAGGACGGCGACGCGCTCGCCGGCGTCGAGCAGCTGACGGACGACGTGCCCGCCGATGTATCCGGCACCGCCGGTGATCAACCAAGTCATGCGGCAATCCTAGGCGTTCGCATGCGGGGCACCCCGGGCGGGCGAGTCCAGCCAGCAATTCGGACAAATCGGTGAAATGCTGACAAGGATTTCCGTGCTCTCACACCCGCGCCCTTCGGCGTGGTGACGAATCGGAGGCAGCCAGGTGAGCCGCAAGAAGGAACACGACCGTCCGCTGCCGGCCGGCCCCGGGCCGACCGGGCCCAAGGCGGCCCACCGTCGCCTGTTCGCCCCGGGCGCGGTCGCGGCGCTGACGGCGCTGGCGCTGGCCGGCTGCAGCAGCTCGTCCTCCTCTTCGTCCTCCGCCTCCTCCCTGACGTCGACCGCCTCCCCGTCCGGCGCCACCAAGCAGGCCGCCTCCACCCCCACCAACCAGCCGGGCGGCGGCAACCAGCTCCAGGACGCCTACCAGAAGGTGATCGCCGACGTACTGCCCTCGGTGGTCCAGATCACCACCGGGGAGAGCCTCGGCTCCGGGATCGTCTACGACGACAAGGGCGACATCGTCACCAACGCCCACGTGGTCGGCTCCGCGACCACCTTCACCGTCACCCTCGCCAACACCACCAAGGCGCTGGACGCCACCCTGGTCGCCAGCTACCCCGACTCCGACCTCGCGGTGATCAAGATCAGCAGGCCGCCGAGCGGCCTCAAACCGGCCGTCTTCGGCGATTCGAGCAAGGTCGAGCTCGGCCAGATCACCCTCGCCATGGGCAGCCCGCTCGGGCTCTCCAGCAGCGTCACCCAGGGCATCGTCTCGGCCACCGGGCGGACCGTCACCGAACCCCGGGGCACCGGCTCGCCGGGTGCCACCATCGGCAACATGGTGCAGACCTCGGCCGCGATCAACCCGGGCAACAGCGGCGGCGCGCTGGTCAACCTGGACAGCCAGGTGATCGGCATCAACACCCTCGCCGCGGTCGAGCCGGAGACCAACGGCGTGTCCGCCCCCGGCATCGGCTTCGCCATCCCGGCGTCCACCATCACCAGCATCACCGACCAGCTGATCAAGCAGGGCAAGGTCACCAACTCCGGCCGGGCCGCCCTCGGCATCACCGCCCGGACCAGCTTCAACCAGCAGTTCCAGCCGGCCGGCGCGGTCATCGTCGCGGTCAGCGCGGGTGGCGCGGCCGCCGCGGCGGGGCTGCAGCCCGGCGACGTCATCACCAAGATCGACGACGCCCCGGTCGACTCGCTGAACGCGCTCACCACCGCGCTCGCCTCGCTCACCCCGGGCAGCAAGGTCACCGTCACCTTCACCCGGGACGGCAAGAGCCAGACCGCCGACGTCACGCTGGGCACGCTGTCGACCGGTTCGTAGGCGCGACCCGAGCTCCGGTGCGCCGTCGGCCCGCACACCGCGCAAGGGTTCCGCGGGCCGGGCGGCGCACCGGACCGGTGCCGGGACCCCGTCCATTGCCTCGACCGGGTCCCGGCGCCTTTCGCCGCCTCCGGGCGCTCAGCGGCGGGCGGTGCGGGTGTGCCAGGGCAGCTCGACGGTGACCGTGGTCGGGCCGCCCGCCGGGCTGTCCACCAGGAACACCCCGTCCACCGCCCGGATCCGCTCGGCCAGCCCGGCCAGGCCGCTGCCCGGGTACGGGGCCGCCCCGCCCTTGCCGTCGTCCTGGACCAGCAGCATCAGCTGGTCGTCCGAGCGCCAGACCTCGACCGAGGCGGTGCGGGCGCCCGCGTGCTTGGAGACATTGGTCAGCAGCTCGCTGACGGTGAAGTAGGCGATGCCCTCGACCGCCGAGTCCGGGCGCACGGGCTCGCCGTCCGACCCGGCCAGGTCCACGTTCACCTTCACCCCGCCCGGGACGGTGCAACGGGCCGCGACCGCGGACAGTGCTGCGTCCAGGCCGCGGTCGGTGAGCACCGCCGGGTGGATGCCGCGGGCCAGGTCGCGCAGCTCCTGCAGGGCCAGCTTCACCTCGCCGTGCGCGCTGTCGACCATCCGGGTGGCGGCCGCCATGTCCTCCTCGGACTCCACCTCGCGCAGCCGCTCCTTGGCCATGCCGAGGTCCATCGCCAGCGCGACCAGCCGGGCCTGGGCGCCGTCGTGCAGGTCGCGCTCGATCCGGCGCAGGTCGGCGGCGGCGGTGTCGACCACTGTGCCGCGGTCGTCCTCCAGCTCGCGCACCCGCTCGGCCAGGGCGCCCGGGAAGAGCAGCGACTCGATCAGGATCCGGTCGATCGCCGCCAGCGCGCGCACCACCCAGGGCAGCACCGGCCACAGCACCACGACCGAGACCAGGGACAGCGTGAAGCTGAGGATGCCCCAGGGCAGCATCAGCACGTTGTAGAGCGCCGACCGCCAGTTCAGCAGGTCGGTGAGGTGGGCGATGGTGTAGCCGACCAGCCCCGGGCGGCGCGGCCGGACCGGCTCCGGGTCGTCGATCGCGGAGCCGTACGCCGAGCGCGCCCGGCGCCGGCCCAGCCCGCCCAGGGAGCGGGAGACGGCCAGCCCGCCGGCCAGCAGCGGCAGACCGATCACCGTGATCGACAGGCCCAGGCCGACCGAGAGCGTGGTGACCGCCAGGACGAAGCCGGCGATGCCGAGCGGCAGGTTGAGCATCAGCTGACCGACCTGCCGCCACATCCGTGCGCCGTACAGCGGCGGGCGCTCCATCCGAGCGTCCTGCTCCTTGACGGCGTCCACGGCTCGGCGGTGCAGCGGCTTCATCGGATCATCCGTTCCTGTCGGTCGAGCTGGTGGACTGGTGGACCAAGCTTCCCGAACCGGGGACGGGAGGTGCCATGGGGGTGATGCGTCTTCCCGGCCGGGGGTTATCCCCACCCCCTGCCCCGCACCCCCGCCCCGGCCCCCTTCCCGGCACCCGGGCACGTGCCCGGCTGTCCACGAGCCGTCTTGCCGATCGGGCAGGGTTCGGGTGGAGCGGAGCCGTCCCCTTAGACTCACGCATTGGCCATCGTTAAGAGAGTGCGAGGAAACGTCGTAGAACTGTCTTGAGGGACGGATTCACGGCCGAGGTGGAGGCGAAGCATGAAGGGGCAGCAGGCGGCTGCCGCCGTGGCCGACCCGGCGGTCGGCAGCGGCTACTTCGACGCGTACGCCGCGATGGGCCTGCTGGCCGTCGTCGGGGTGCTCTTCCTCGCTGTGGCGTTCACCGCCAACCGCCTGCTGCGGCCGGTGGTCCACTCGCCCGAGAAGCTCCTCACCTACGAGTGCGGCGTGGACCCGGTGGGCGAGGACTGGGCGCACACCCAGATCCGCTACTACGTGTACGCGTTCCTGTACGTGATTTTCGCGGTCGACGCGATCTACCTGTTCCCGTGGGCGACGGTCTTCGCCAGCGCCGGGTACGGGGCCGGAACGCTGATCGAGATGTTCCTCTTCATCGGCTTCCTCGCGGTCGGGCTGCTCTACGCCTGGAAGAAGGGCGTTCTGGAATGGACGTGACGCACACCCACTCGCACGGCGCGCAGGGCGGTCCCGTCCCGCTCGGCCTGCCGGACCCGTCCCGCCCCGGCGCCGTCGAGCGCCGCGGCATCGGCCCGCTCGCGCGGCTCGCGCCCGACCCGGTCAAGGTCGTGCTCAACTGGGGCCGTCGCTACAGCCTCTGGTGCTTCAACTTCGGCCTGGCCTGCTGCGCGATCGAGTTCATCGCCGCGTCCATGGCCAAGCACGACTTCATCCGGATGGGTGTCATCCCCTTCGCGCCCGGGCCCCGTCAGGCGGACCTGATGATCGTCTCCGGCACGGTCACCGACAAGATGGCGCCCGCCGTCAAGCGCCTCTACGAGCAGATGCCCGAGCCGAAGTACGTCATCTCCTTCGGCGCCTGCTCCAACTCCGGAGGCCCGTACTGGGACTCCTACTCGGTGACGAAGGGCGTGGACCAGATCATCCCGGTCGACGTCTACGTGCCCGGCTGCCCGCCCCGGCCCGAGGCGCTGCTCCAGGGCATCCTCAAGCTGCAGGAGAAGATCGCCGCCGAGTCCCTGCCCGGCCGCTACACCGCGCCCGTGGCGGCGCTGCGCCGTCCGCTGGTGGCGGGGCCTTCCGCCGGTTCGTCCGAGGGAGGGGTCTCGTGACCACGCCTGAGCAGTGTGCGGCGTCGGTCGGGGAGTGGGCGACCGGCGCCGAGGCGTACGGACTGATCACCGTCGACGTCCCGGCCGAGCGCTGGATCGAGGCGCTCACCAACGCCCGGGACGTGCTGGGCCTGGCGTTCTTCGACTGGCTGAGTGCGGTCGACGAGCTCGCCGAGGGCTTCTCCGTGGTCGCGCACCTGGCCGCCGTCGAGGCGCCGGGCGTGCGTCACCTCGCGCTGCGCACCCGGGTGCCGCGCGGCGAGGCCGCGCTGCCGAGCGCCGTCGCGGTGTACGCGGGTGCCGCCTGGCACGAGCGCGAGACCCACGAGATGTTCGGCATCGACTTCCCCGGGCACCCCTACCTGGCCACCCTGCTGCTGCCGGAGGGCTTCGAGGGGCACCCGCTGCGCAAGGAGTTCGTGCTCGCGGCGCGGGTCGCCAAGGCCTGGCCGGGCGCCAAGGAGCCGGGCGAGTCGGACCACGGCGACGGGCCGGCCCGTCGCAAGATGCAGCCGGTCGGTGTGCCGGACCCGAACGAGTGGGGGCCGCTCAAGGGCACCCTGCCGCCGGTGGCCGAGCGGCCCGCGCGTGGTGCGCGGGCGGCGGGCGCGCCGGGGCGGACGCCCCGGGC
>NZ_JBHVVI010000080.1:0-43486 GCF_042883685.1 Kitasatospora sp. NPDC058190 | reverse complement strand
GTCCGGGGGCTGGGTGATTTTCGGACTGCCCATTCGGTGGGGTGGGGCGTGGGGTGGGGTGGCAGTCTGAAAATCACCTGTCACGCCCCTCTCCGGGCCACCCCCTGTGCCGCCCCCTCCCGCAGCGCGTCCCTCTCGCCAGAGGGCGGGGAGGGGTGAGGGGTGGTGGGGGTGGGTGGGGTGGTGCGGGTTGGGGGTTGTCTTTGTGCGGACGCGCGGGCTTCGCCCTGCGCGCCCGCGAGGTGGTGGTGACGGCGGAGGAGTGGCAGCCCCGGGGGTTCGGTGCGGGGTCCGGGATACTGGGGGCATGAGGCTGACGGAGTTCTGGCGACGGATGTACGAGCACTTCGGGGAGGCGTACGCGGAGTCCTTCGCGTCCGACCACGTGATGAGCGAGCTGGGCGGGCGGACGGTGCGCCAGGCGCTGGAGGCGGGCTGGGAGGCCAAGGACGTCTGGCGGGTGGTCTGTGGGACCCAGGGGGTCTCCACCCTGCTGCGCTGAGCCTTTCCCCCGGGGGTGGTGGGACAGACTGTCGGGGTGACGATCAGCGGAGAGCGGAAGAACGAGGAAGGGTCGGTGCGGGCCGCCGACGAGGAGCGGGCCCTGTGGGGTGGGATGCCGCGCTGGCTGCCCCGGGCGATGGTGCTGTTCCTGGTGCTGGTCGGGCTGTTCCAGCTCGCCGACTGGGCGTTCCGGCAGCTGATCGACCTGTTCGTGATGCTGCTGGTGGCCTTCTTCCTCTCGCTGGCGCTGGAGCCGGCGGTGGACCGGATGGCGGCGCGCGGGGTGCGTCGTGGGGTGGGCACCTTCCTGGTGTTCGTCGCGGTCGGGGTCGCGGTGATCGGGTTCCTGGCGGCGCTCGGCACGTTGTTGGTGGATCAGGTGGCGAAGATCGCGGGGGACATGCCGCACCTGGTCGACAACCTGATCGGCTGGGTCAACCGGACCTTCCATCAGGACCTCTCGCTGGGTGAGCTGCAGAAGCGGCTGCTCAAGGACTCCGGCACCATCGAGGGCTACGCCCAGCAGGCCGCCGACAATGTCTGGGGCGTCTCCTCCACCCTCATCGGAGGGCTCTTCCAGACCTTCACGGTCGGGCTGTTCACCTTCTACTTCACCGCCGAGGGCCCTCGGGTGCGTCGGACGGTGTGTTCCCTGCTGCCGCCGTCGAAGCAGGGCGAGGTGCTGCGGGCCTGGGAGATCGCGCTCGCCAAGACCGGCGGCTACCTGTACTCGCGGGCGGTGCTCGCGGTGGTGTCGGCGGCCGGGCACTGGGTGATGTTCGAGCTGATCGACCTGCCGTACTCGGCGGCGCTGGCGATCTGGGTTGGCGTCATGTCGCAGTTCGTGCCGACCATCGGGACGTACCTGGCGGGGGCGCTGCCGGTGCTGGTGGCGCTCACCGTGGAGCCGGTGGACGCGCTCTGGGTGCTGGTGTTCACGGTGGTCTACCAGCAGATCGAGAACTACGTGCTGCACCCGAGGATCACCGCGAGGACGGTGGACGTGCACCCGGCGGTGGCCTTCGGCGCGGTGATCGCGGGCGCCGCCCTGCTGGGCGCGGTGGGCGCGCTGATCGCGATCCCGGCGGCGGCCACCCTGCAGGGCTTCGTCGGGACGTACGTGCGGCGGTACGAGGTGGCCACCGATCCGCGGATCGACCGCGGTGAGCAGCGGCGGGCCCGTCGGGAGCTGCGGCGGGACGCGGCGCGGCGGCTGCGGCGGATGGTCGGGGGCGACGGCGAGTGACCGGTGGCGGGGCACGGTCGGTCCGAGGGCCCGCCCCGCGTCGGGGTCGGACGTGCGAGGCTTGAATCGAACAGATGTTCTTTGTACTCTCCGGCCAGGAGTTTTCCACAGGCTGAGCCGGGTGGGGCTCGTTTGTCAGTGGGACGCGCTAGCGTCGGTGACGATGAAGCGCACAGCACAGAACCCGAGGGAAAAAGCCATGGCAGGTACGGACCGCGAGAAGGCCCTGGAGACCGCTCTCGCCCAGATCGAGCGGCAGTTCGGCAAGGGCTCGGTGATGCGCCTCGGTGAGAAGGCCAATGAGCCGGTCGAGGTGATCTCCACCGGATCCACCGCCCTGGACGTCGCCCTCGGGGTCGGCGGCATCCCGCGCGGCCGAGTGATCGAGATCTACGGCCCCGAGTCCTCCGGTAAGACCACCCTGACCCTGCACCTGGCCGCCAACGCCCAGCGGGCCGGCGGCACGGTCGCCTTCGTCGACGCGGAGCACGCGCTCGACCCGGAGTACGCCAAGAAGCTCGGCGTGGACACCGACGCCCTGCTGGTCAGCCAGCCGGACACCGGTGAGCAGGCCCTGGAGATCACCGACATGCTGATCCGCTCCGGCGCGATCGACCTGGTGATCATCGACTCGGTCGCGGCGCTCGTCCCGCGCGCCGAGATCGAGGGCGAGATGGGTGACTCGCACGTCGGTCTGCAGGCCCGGCTGATGAGCCAGGCGCTGCGCAAGATCGCCGGTGCGCTGAACCAGTCGAACACCACCGCCATCTTCATCAACCAGCTGCGCGAGAAGATCGGCGTGATGTTCGGTTCGCCGGAGACCACGACCGGTGGCCGGGCGCTGAAGTTCTACGCCTCGGTCCGCCTGGACATCCGCCGGATCGAGACCCTGAAGGACGGCACCGAGGCGGTCGGCAACCGCACCCGGGTCAAGGTCGTCAAGAACAAGGTCGCCGCGCCGTTCAAGCAGGCCGAGTTCGACATCCTCTACGGCATCGGCATCAGCCGCGAGGGCGGCCTGATCGACATGGGCGTCGAGCACGGATTCATCCGCAAGTCCGGCGCCTGGTACACCTACGAGGGCGACCAGCTCGGCCAGGGCAAGGAGAACGCCCGCAACTTCCTGCGGGACAACCCGCAGCTCGCCGACGAGATCGAGCGGAAGATCAAGGGCAAGCTGGGCATCGGCCCGAAGACCGAGGAGCCCGCCGAGGGAGAGGCGGAGGCCGCTGCCGACGGCGCCGCCAAGCCGATCACCGCGACCGCCGCCAAGACGGCCGCGGCGAAGAAGACGGCGGCTGCCAAGGCCTGAGCCGTTGACGCAGCACGACACGGTGGGCGGCGGCCCGGCGGGCCCCGAGGACGACGACTACGGCCCGCCGGACTGGTTCGCCGCGGCCGCGGAGGAGCCGGAGCCGGAACCGCGGCCGTCGGCGGCCCGGCCGCGGTCGCAGTCCCGTAAGGGGCGGCGGGAGCGCGCGTCCACCACACAGTGGGCATCCGGCCCGGAGCCGGAGTTCGACCAGGCTCCGGTCCGGGCGGTGCGCGGCGCGGCGTCCGGTCCGGGGCCGGCGGAGGCCTCGGTCGAGGCGCTCGGGCTGGTCTCGGCCTCCGAGCTGCGCACCGGCCGCCGTCGGCGCCGGTCGGCGCTGGCGGCCGAGGAGTTCGAAGCCGCCGGGGGCGGTGCCGTGCCCGCGGAGAGCGGCTGGGGCGAGGCGGAGGCGGCCGGTCACGGGGGTGCGGCCGCCTCGACGGCCCGCTCCGGCGCGGGACCGCGCCGCGGTCGGCGCGGCGGGCGGTCCGCCGATGGCCTGCCGGAGGAGGAGGACGGCGCCGCCCGTACCTCCCGCAAGCGGGCCGAGGAGCAGGCCGATCCGGAGACCCGCGCCCGGGACATCTGCCTGCGGCTGCTGACCGGCGCCGCCAAGACCCGCAAGCAGCTCGCCGACGCCCTGCGCAAGCGGGAGATCCCGGAGGACGTCGCCGACGAGGTGCTCACCCGGCTCGAAGAGGTCGGGCTGATCGACGACGCGGCCTTCGCCGCGGCCTGGGTGGAGTCCCGGCACGCCGTCCGGGGCCTGTCCCGGCGGGCGTTGGCCCAGGAGCTGCGCACCAAGGGCGTGGCCGCCGAGCTGGTCGAGCAGTCCGTCGCCCGGCTCGACCACGACGACGAGGAGGACGCGGCCCGGGCGCTGGTCGAGCGCAAGCTGCGCTCCACCCGGGGGCTGGACCCGCAGGTCCGGACCCGGCGGCTGGTGGGCATGCTGGCCCGGCGCGGTTACTCCGAGGGGCTGGCCTTCCGGGTGGTGCGGGGAGCGCTGGAGGAGGAGGCGGCCGACGGACTGTCGGAACCCGGGTGGGAGTAGTGGCAGTTCCGCGCACTTCTTGGTCCGGACCAGATCAAGTCTTGACCCTCTCGTGACCCGCACCTAGCCTCGCACTCAGTGCGGGGGGCGCTTCCGGACGCGCCCGCGCAGGGACGGGAGGGGGCGCGGCATGGGGATCTCGGCGGGCACCGGCACGGGCGAGTCCGTGCTGCCGATCGTCGGGTCGGCCGCCGTCGTCCTGCTGGTGCTCGCGGTGCTGGCCGCGCTGCTGGTCAGACGGTTGCGGGCGGACCGCCGGCAGGCCCTCGCCGAGGTCGAGCGGGTCCGCCGGTGGGCCGAGGAGCAGACCGGCCGGCAGCGGGCCGAACTCGCCCGGCGCGAGGACGGCGTGGCCGAGGAGCTGCGCCGTCTGCGCCGGCGGGAGGACGAACTGGCCGAGCGCTCCGTGGAGTTGGAGCGCTCCCGGGGCGAGGCCGAGGAGCTGGTGGCCCGCCGGACGGCCGCGCTGGAGCGTGCCGCCGGGCTCTCCGCCGAGCAGGCGCACGCCCGACTCCTGCGCGAGGCCGAGGAGTCGGCCCGCCGGGAGGCCGCCGTCACGGTCCGGGAGATCGAGCGGGAGGCCAAGGAGGAGGGCGAACGCCGGGCCAGGGACATCCTGGCCGGGACGATCCAGCGGCTGGCCTCGGAGCAGACCGCGGAGACCGCCGTCACCGTCTTCCGGCTGCCCGGCGAGGAGATGAAGGGCCGGATCATCGGCCGCGAGGGCCGCAACATCCGCTCGTTCGAGGCGGTCACCGGGGTCAACCTGATCGTCGACGACACCCCCGCCTCGGTGCAGCTCTCCTGCTTCGACCCGGTCCGCCGGGAGACCGCCCGGCTCACCCTGGAGCAGCTGGTCGAGGACGGCCGGATCCACCCGACCCGGATCGAGCACATCCACGAGCGCAGCCGCGCCGAGGTCGAGGCGCGCTGCGTCCGGGCCGGCGAGGACGCCCTGCTGGACGCCCGGGTCGGCGGGATGCACCCCGAACTCGTCCGCACCCTGGGCTCCCTGCGCTACCGGGCCTCGTACGGGCAGAACGTGCTGGGGCACCTGCTGGAGTCCGCGCACCTGGCCGGGATGATGGCCGCCGAGCTGGGGGTGGACCCGGAGCCGGTGCGCCGGGCGGCGCTGCTGCACGACATCGGCAAGGCGCGCACCCACGAGGTGGAGGGCAGCCACGCGGCGGTCGGCGCGGACCTCGCCCGGCGGTACGGAGAGTCCCCCGAGGTGGTGCACGCGATCGCCGCGCACCACGGCGAGGTGGAGCCCCGGAGCGTGACGGCGGTGCTGACCCAGGCGGCGGACGCCTGCTCGGGCGGGCGGCCCGGGGCGCGCAAGGAGTCGCTGGAGGTGTACGTGCGGCGGCTGGCGCGGCTGGAGGAGATCGCGCGCTCGCACACCGGGGTGTCCGAGGTGTACGCGATGCAGGCCGGGCGCGAGGTGCGGGTGATGGTGCGTCCGGAGGCGGTGGACGACCTGGGGGCGGAGCTGATCGCCCGTGAGGTGGCCCGGCAGGTCTCGGCGGAGCTGACCTACCCGGGCCAGATCCGGGTGACGGTGGTCCGGGAGAGCCGGGCCACGGCGGTGGCCGGCTAGGGCTTGTCCCCTGGGTTCCGGCGGCTCGGCGGGGGTCCAGGAGGCCGGCCCTAGCTCGCTGAGTCCACCTGCTGAGGCTCCGGAGCGGGCTCCGGCGACGCCCCGGGCGCGGGCTCCGGCGCGCCGGCGATCGGGGCCGGGCCGCCGCGGGCCCGGTCGGCGAGCATCAGCAGGTCCTCGGCGGCCGCGCCCTGGGTGACGCCGACCAGGTGGCCGTCCGGCCGGATCAGCAGCACGGTGTGCGGCCCGGCGCCCGGGTACTCCTCGGTGACCAGTACCTCGGCCGGTACCGGCAGCGCGGCGGCGACCTCGGCGAGCCGGGGCATCAGCCCGGCGCCGAGCCAGTGCTCGGAGGACCAGACGGCGGTGCCGGGGGCGACCAGCAGCAGCAGGAAGGTGGCACCGAGCCGGGCGTGCAGGTGGTCCGGGGTGCCGTCGGCGGCGAGCACCGGCAGGTCCGGGACGAGCACCCCGGGGGCGGTGGCGGGCAGCAGCTCGCTGAGCGAGGTGGTGCCGCGCGCGCCGCGCTGCGCCGGCACCCGGCCGGGGACGCCGGAGGGCGCCGCCGGGTAGGCGGGCGCGCCGCCGAAGCGGCCGGTGCCCAGCTGGCCGTCGGCGAGCAGCGGGGCGTGCTTGCGGAAGCCGCCGACCAGCAGCGAGCGGCGGGTCTGCTGCCAGCCGCGCAGCGGGCGCAGCAGCGGCATGGACTGGTCGACGGCGCGCAGCCGGGCGCCGACCGCGCCGCGCCGCTCGGCCTCGTAGCCGTCCAGCAGCGAGCCGCCGGGCTGGGGGCCGCCGGAGTGGAGGTGCCAGGCGAGGGCGAGCCGCCAGGCGAGGTTGTCGGCGTCGCGCAGCCCGTCGGCCAGGTTCTGCATGCCGAGTGCGCCGTGCAGGTGGGCGGCGTCGCCGGCCAGGAAGCAGCGGCCGCTGCGGAAGCGGGCGGCCAGGCGCTGCTGGGCGGTGTGGTCGGCGGCGGCGAGCAGTTCGAAGCGGGGCAGTTCGCCGCACCAGCCGGTGAGGGTGGAGGTGACCCGGGTGAGCAGGGTGTCGCCGGTGACGATGCCGGGCCAGGTGGCGTGCGGGTCGACCTGTTCGGTGGGGGCGGGCCGGCCGGGGGGAAGCCGCCAGTCGAGCCGCCAGACGCCGTCCGGCAGCGGACGCGCGGAGGCCTCGCGGTCGCCGCGCCACGGGGGTTCGCGGTGCAGCCTGGCCCCGTCGAAGGGCAGGTCGACCCGGACGGTGGCGATGGCGTTGCGGTCGACCGCCGGGCGGCCGGGGAAGCGGATCTTCAGCAGCTTGCGGACGGTGGAACGGGCGCCGTCGCAGCCGACCAGGTGGCTGCCGCGCCACCAGGTGGCGGAGCCGTCCTGGGTGCCGTGGGTGCGGACGCTGACGCCGTCGCGGTCCTGTTCGAGTTCGACGACCCGGTTCAGCGGGACCAGCCTGACCAGCGGGGTGCCGGTCAGGGCGTCGCGCAGACCGCGCTGGAGGCGGTGCTGGGGCAGGTGGAAGGTGGGGGAGTCGGTGAGGTCGACCCGCAGCACCTCCTGGCGGCGCCGCCAGATGGCGAAGGAGTCCCACAGGGCCGAGTCGGAGACAGCCCGGGAGTAGCCGATCCGGGTCAGGAAGGCGGCGGTGTCGGCCCCGAGGACGACGCTGCGAGGGCCCTCGGGGCAGAGCCCGGAGCCCTCGTCCAGGACGACGGTCGGCACCTCGTGCCGGGCCAGTGCGAGGGCCAGGGCCAGACCGACCGGTCCGGCCCCGACCACGATCACCGGGTCCATGCGGGGACCTCCGGGCACGAACCGGCCCATGGGCCGGCGTCAGTTACCGCTGCCGCATATGCCGCGTGGATGCTCCCGGGAGGTGTCACGAAGAGCAATGCAACAGTTCACCTGCGTGTCCGTCAAGCAGCAGATGAAGTGCGCCGGTTCGCGCCGCGACGGCCGCGTGCCTCGATCCACCGCGCGAGCGCGGTCAGCAGCAGGCACAGGGCGATGTAGATCGGCCCGATCACCAGCACCACGGGGATGTAGGGGAAACCCGCGGCGTTCAGCGGCTGGGTGGCGATCTTCTTGCCCATGAACAGCAGCTCGTTGTACGTGATGATGTAGCCGAGCGAGGTGTCCTTGAGGGTGACGACCAGCTGGCCGATCATCGACGGCAGCATCGAGCGGACGGCCTGCGGCACCAGGATGGAGGACATCACCTGGGTCTTGCGCATCCCGAGGGCGTACGCCGCCTCGCCCTGGCCGCGCGGGACGGCGTTGACGCCGCTGCGGATGATCTCGGCCTGGACCGAGCCGTTGTAGAGGGCGAGGCCGAGCACCAGCGCCCACATCGGGTTCTTGGCGAAGAACGCGTAGTAGAGCGCGACGATCAGGATCAGCAGCGGCATCGCCCGGAAGAACTGGACGACGGCGGTGCAGGCCCAGCGGACCGGCTTGTGGTCGGACAGCTGGCCGGAGGCCAGCAGCGCGCCCAGGGAGAGCGAGAAGACGGCGGCCAGGCCGAACGCCTCCAGGGTGGCCAGCAGGCCGTCCACGATCATCTGCTGGACGGCGTTGTACTGGAACGGGTCCCAGAGGTCGGCGTCGAACTGGCCGTTGTCGGCCAGGGCGGAGACGACGTACCAGAGCAGTCCGGCGACGCCGATCAGTGCGAGGACGCCGAAGAAGCGGTAGCGGGCGCGGGCCTTCGGGCCGGGGGCGTCGTAGAGGACGCTCGCCGAGGCAGGGCGCTGGAACACGCTCATCGGACCACCGCCAGTCGGGATTCCAGGAAGCGGAAGAGGGTGGCGACCGCCGCGCTGATCAGCAGGTAGGCGCAGGCCACCCAGAAGAAGATCGCGAAGATCGAGTAGCCGCGCTCGGAGAAGGTCTGCTGGGCGCTGTACAGCTCGGGGACGCTGAACGCGCCGGCGATCGCCGAGTTCCTCGGCAGCGCGATGAACACACTGCTCATCGGGGCCAGCACGGTCCGGCCGGCCTGCGGCAGGACGACCAGGGTGAGGGTCTGGCCGAAGGTCATGCCCAGGCTGCGGGCCGCCTCGGCCTGGCCGAGCGGCACGGTGTTGATGCCGGAGCGGATCACCTCGCAGACGAACGAGGCGGTGTACCCGCCGAGCGCCAGCACCGCGAAGACCAGGTGGCTGAAGTGCACGCCCAGCGGCGGCAGGCCGAAGGTGACGGCGAAGAACAACAGGGTCAGCGGGGTGTTGCGGAACAGCGTCACCCAGGTGGTGCCGAAGGCGCGCAGGACCGGCACCGGGGAGACCCGGAAGGCCGCCAGCAGGGTGCCCAGCAGCAGGGCGAGCAGGGCGCTGAGCGCGCTCAGCTCGATCGTCTGCAGGAAGCCGTCGCGGAACAACGCGAAGTTGTCCTGCTCGAACAGGAACCCCATCCGGCGGCCCTCCTCTCACAGATGGTCAGAACGGGTGGTCGGGTACGGCGGTCGGATCAGTAGCGGTCGAGGGTCGGGATCTCGGGCGCGGCGGAGCCGGACGCGCCCAGGGTCGCGTCGTAGGCCTTCTTCCAGTCGCCGTTGTCCTCGTGGGCCTTGAGGGCGTCGCTGATCGCGTCGCGCAGCGCCTTGTCGTCCTTGTTGAGGCCGACGCCGTAGTTCTCCTTGGTGAACGGCTTGCCGACGACCTTGAGCTTGCCCTTGTACTTGGAGGCGTAGCCCTTGAGGATCGCGTCGTCGGTGGTGACCGCGTCGACCTCGCCCGACATCAGCTTCTCGACGCAGGCCGAGTAGGTGTCGAACTGGGTGATCTTCGGGTTGTACTGCTTGATGTTCTGGATCGACGTCGAGCCGGTCGCGGTGCAGACGTTCTTGCCGCTGGTGCTCTCCGGGCCGGTGATCGAGGTGTTGTCGCTCTTCACCAGCAGGTCCTGGCCGGCGATGTAGTACGGGCCGGCGAAGGAGACCGTCTTCTTGCGCTCGTCGTTGATGCTGTAGGTGCCGACGTAGAAGTCGATCTGGCCCTTGGCGATGGCCGGCTCGCGCTGCGAGGAGACCAGGGTCTGCCACTTGATCTGCTGCGGGGTGAAGCCGAGGTCGGCGGCGACCATCTTGGCGATCTCGATGTCGAAGCCGCTGCGGTCGCCGCTGGCGACGTCCTCCCAGCCGAGGTTCGGCTGGTCGGCCTTGGCGCCGATGATCAGTTGGCCGCGCTTCTTGGCCTCGGCGATGACCGCGGAGTCGATCTTGACGTCGGTCTTGACCGTGTAGGTCGGCAGCGCCGGGGCGTTGCTCGCGCTCGCGTCGGTCGAGCCGCCGGGGGAGCCGTCCTTGCCGCAGGCGGCGGTGGCGGTGAGCGCGACGGCACAGAGCGCTACGGCGAGGGTGCGAGAAGTCCTCATGAGGGTTGTTCTCCTGGGGCTGGGCCACGGCTTCAACCGGGCTCTGGCGTCTGGAAGTTGTGCGCGGGCAGGGCCGACCGGCGGCGTTGCCGGGGGTGGCCCCGCGTGGTCTCGAAGCGTCAGTGGTGCAGGATCTTCGAGAGGAAGTCCTTGGCGCGCTCGGAGCGCGGCGCGGTGAAGAAGGCGTCCGGGGTGTTCTGCTCGACGATCCTGCCGTCGGCCATGAACAGCACGCGGTTGGCGGCGGAGCGGGCGAAGCCCATCTCGTGGGTGACCACGACCATCGTCATGCCGTCGGCGGCCAGCTGGCGCATGACCTCCAGCACCTCGTTGACCATCTCCGGGTCGAGCGCCGAGGTCGGCTCGTCGAAGAGCATCACCTTGGGCTTCATCGCCAGCGCCCGGGCGATCGCCACCCGCTGCTGCTGGCCGCCGGAGAGCTGGGCCGGGTACTTGTCGGCGTGCGCCGCGAGGCCGACCCGCTCCAGCAGCTGGCGGGCGGTCTTCTCGGCGTGCGAGCGGATCACCTTGCGCACCTTGACCTGGCCGATGACCACGTTCTCCAGCACGGTCTTGTGCGCGAACAGGTTGAAGCTCTGGAACACCATGCCGACCTCGGCGCGCAGCCGGGCCAGCTCCTTGCCCTCGGCGGGCAGCGGGCGGCCGTCGACGGTGATCATGCCGGAGTCGATCGTCTCCAGCCGGTTGATCGTCCGGCAGAGCGTGGACTTGCCCGAACCGGACGGGCCGATCAGGACGACCACCTCGCCCTGGCGGATCTCGAGGTCGATGTCCTGCAGCACGTGCAGTGCGCCGTAGTGCTTGTTGACGCCGTCCAGCACGACCAGCGGGGCGGCTGCGGGGGTGGAGTCCTCGACAGGGCTCTCGGTCATCGCGCCTGCTCCCTCTGTGTCGGATCGTGCCTACCCGAGAAGTACTCAACTCCCTTGGGTGGCAATGGTGGTACGAATCCGGGAGCCGCGACCGGCGGAGCCGCAGCCCCCGGTGGGGCGACCTTAGGAGCGCTGACGGTGCCCCGTCAGCCGATCTGAGCGGAACTTGAGGATCACAAAACGGCCACACGGTGGGTACGTGCTGTTCGCGAAGGCGCCTACGGGGCATGTCACAGCGGGAATCCGCGCCGGTGCTCCCCGTCTCCCCAAGGCCCGGTGCGCGGTCGAACCTGGCGCCGGGCCGCCCGCTGGCCCATACTGCGCAGGAGCCGGGCCCCGACCGATCGGGTCCGGGGACCGCGTGGGGAGAGGAGGAGAACAGGATGCGACTGCTGCTCGTCGAGGACGACGAACGCGTGGCCGCGGCGCTGGTCGCGGTGCTGGGTCGGCACGGCTTCCAGGTGCGGCACGCCCGCAGCGGGCACGAGGCACTGGACGCCCTGGTGCCGGACGGCAACGAGCCGTACCGGGTGGTGCTGCTCGACCTCGGGCTGCCCGACCGTGACGGCTTCGAGGTGTGCAGCCGGATCAGGGCCGGCAGCGGAGTGCCGGTGATCATGGTGACCGCCCGCGCGGACATCCGCTCCCGGATCCACGGCCTCAACCTGGGCGCCGACGACTACGTCACCAAGCCGTACGACATGGGCGAGTTGCTCGCCCGCATCCACGCGGTGGCCCGCCGCGGCGCCCCGCCCTCCTCGGCGGCGGTGCCCGCGCCCGACGCCGTACCGCAGCAGCGCGGCCCGCTGGAATCCCGCGGCATCCGGATCGACCGGGAGCGCCGCCGGGTCAGCGTGGACGGCCGCGACGTGCCGCTCACCCGCAAGGAGTTCGACCTGCTGGCCCTGCTCGCCCAGAGCCCCGGTGTGGTCTACCGGCGCGAGCAGATCTTCAGCGAGGTCTGGCGCAGCGGCTGGGAGGGCAACGGCCGCACCCTGGAGGTGCACATCGGCTCGCTGCGCAACAAGCTCGCGCTGCCCGGCCTGGTCGAGGCCGTCCGCGGCGTCGGCTACCGGCTGATCCCCGACTGCCCGACGTCCACCGCGGCCGACCCGGCCCCGCCCGCCCCCGCGGAGCACTGACCGCACGTGCGCACCCGCCTGCTCGGCATCCTGATCGCCCTCATGCTCTGTGTCCTGGCCGCCCTGGGGCTGCCGCTCGCGGCGGCGTTCGCGGCGGCCGAGCAGAGCAAGGTGGTCGTCGACCGGCTCGACGACGCCGCCCGCTTCGCCCAGGACCTGCCCACCTCCGGCGCCTCCTCGCTGGACTCCGCCCGCAAGGGCGACCCGGAGCCCGCCCCCGGCGACCTCAGCCGCCGGCACGCGATCGACGCCGAGGTCCGGCGCTACTTCGACCTGTACGGCGTGCGGCTGGGCATCTTCCAGCGCGACGGCATGCCGATAGCGGTGGCCCCCGCGGACTGGCGGGTGCCCGCCGCGGGCTGGGGCGCCACGGCCTTCCAGGAGGCGCTGGACGGGCGGCGCAGCCACAACCCGCCGCAGGTCTGGCCGTGGACCGAGGACCGGACGATCACCGTCGCCGCCCCGGTGGTGCGCGACGGCGACGTGGTCGCGGTGGTGCTGAGCGAGTCCCCGACCGGGGCGCTGCGCACCCGGGTGCTGCACAAGTGGCTGGTGGTGGCCGGTGGCGAGGCGGTCGCGATGATCGTCGCCGTGCTGCTGGCCGTCCGGCTCACCGAGTGGGTGCTGCGCCCGGTGCGCACCCTGGACCGGGCCACCCACGACATCGCCACCGGCCGGATGGCCGCCCGGGTCGCGCCCGGCGGCGGACCGCCCGAACTCCAGCGGCTGGCGCGCTCGTTCAACGAGATGGCGGACCACGTGGTGCACGCCATGGACCAGCAGAAGGCCTTCGTCGCGGACGCCTCGCACCAGCTGCGCAACCCGCTGTCGGCCCTGCTGCTGCGGGTCGAGGTGCTCGGCCTGGAACTGCCCGAGGGCCATGAGGAGGAGCTCAGCGGCGTCCGGGAGGAGGGCACCCGGCTGGCCCGGGTGCTGGACGACCTGCTCGGCCTGGCCACCGCCGAGCACGCCCGCCCCGAACCGGAGCAGACCGACCTCACCCAGCTGACCCTGGCCCGGGCGGACGGCTGGCAGCCGGTGGCCGAGCAGCGCGGGATCGAGCTGCGCTGGGACGGCCCGGCGCTGGCGATCGGCATGGCGGACCCGATCGGCTTCGGCTCCGCGCTGGACGCCGTCCTGGACAACGCGCTCAAGTTCAGCCCGTCCGGCAGCCGGGTGCGGCTGCGGGTCGCGGTGCGCCGGGACGAGGTCGCGGTGACCGTCACGGACGCCGGGCCGGGCCTGACCGAGGACGAGCTGTCCCGGGCCGGCGACCGGTTCTGGCGCAGCCCGCGGCACCAGAACGTGGACGGCTCCGGGCTGGGCCTGTCCATCGCCCGCACCCTGCTGGCGGCCGGCGGCGGCTCGCTCGGTTTCGCGCCGGTCAAGCCGACCGGTCTCGCGGTGACCTTGGCGGTGCCGCGGCCGGAGAAGCCCTGCTAGCCGTGGCTTCTCAGGGCTTCACCGAGCGGTAGTAGCGCGCGGCGCCCTCGTGCAGCGGGAGCGGGTCGGTGTAGACGGCGGTGCGCAGGTCGACCAGCTGGGCGGCGTGCACCTGGGCGCCGATCTGGTCGCGGCTGTCGATCACCGCCCGGGTCATGCCCTCGACCAGTTCCGGGTTCGCGTCGTCCCGGGTGATCAGCAGGTTGGGCACGGCGACGGTGGCGACGGCGTCCTTGGGCTCGGCGTTCGGGTAGGTGCCCTTGGGCATGGTGGCCGCCCGGTAGGCGTCCGTGCCGCCACCCTCGGCCTTGTGCAGGGCCTCGGACAGGTCGCTCAGCGGGACGAGCCGGATCCTGACGTGGTCGGAGAGGTCGGTGAGCGCGCTGGTCGGCAGGCCGCCGGACCAGAAGAAGGCGTCCAGCTTGCCCTCGCGCAGCTGGTCGGCGGCGTCGCCGACGCCGGCCATCACCGGGGTGATGTCGTGGTCCGGGTCCAGGCCGGCCGCGGCCAGCAGCCGTCTGGTCACCAGGTTCACCCCGGACTGCGGCAGGCCCACGCCCACCCGCAGGCCCTTGAGGTCGGCGGTGCGGCGCACGGTCGAGGAGGCCGGGACGATCAGTTGCAGGTAGTCGTCGTACAGCCGGGCGATCGCCCGCAGCCTGTCCTTGCCGGGGCCCTGGTAGTCGGCGACCGCGTCGGCGGTGGCGATCGCGAAGGTGTCCTGGCCGGTGCTCACCCGGGTGAGGTTGTCTATCGAGCCCTCGGTGTTGTCCAGGACCAGCCGCACCCCCGGCATGGTCCGGGAGACGTGGGCCTGCAGCAACTGCCCGTACCGGTCGTAGACGCCGCGCTGCACACCGGTCGCGAAGCGGGTCTCCCCGCGCGGGTAGCCGGGCGCGCGGCCCGCCGACAGCCACCAGCCGCCCAGTCCGGCGACCAGCAGCACCAGCACCAGCACCGTCCGCCACAGCGGGCTGCGGGCCGCGCGGCGGACGGCGGCGCCGAGACGTGACGGATTGGTGGGGGCCATGCAGGGATACTGCCAGGCGCTCCGGCCGAACGGGAGGGGTAATCGGCACCCGCGCCGGAGCGAGGAGCGTCGGCGCCGGGTCCGAGCGCCCCGGAGGCGAGTGCGCGAACACGGCCGGGAAAACCGGCTCGCGGCTGCCCGTACCCTGGTCTGGTGAGCGGTGAGAGCGGATTGAAGAGCTACAAGGTCGTCACGCACGGCTGTCAGATGAACGTCCACGACTCCGAGCGGCTGTCCGGCCTGCTGGAGGACGCGGGCTACGTCAAGGCCGGGCCGGAGGGCGACCCGGACCTGGTCGTGTTCAACACCTGCGCGGTGCGCGAGAACGCCGACAACAAGCTGTACGGCAACCTCGGCCAGCTCGCGCCGGTCAAGAGCCGCCACCAGGGCATGCAGATCGCCGTCGGCGGCTGCCTGGCCCAGAAGGACCGCGAGACCATCGTCAAGCGCGCCCCCTGGGTCGACGTGGTGTTCGGCACCCACAACATCGGCCACCTGCCGGCCCTGCTGGAGCGGGCCGCGGTCGAGCGCAAGGCCCAGGTCGAGATCCTGGAGTCGCTGGAGACCTTCCCCTCCACGCTGCCCACCCGCCGTGAGTCCGCGTACGCCGCCTGGGTCGCCATCTCGGTCGGCTGCAACAACACCTGCACCTTCTGCATCGTCCCCGCGCTGCGCGGCAAGGAGGAGGACCGCCGGCCCGGCGACGTCCTCGCCGAGATCGAGGCGCTGGTGGACGAGGGCGTCATCGAGGTCACCCTGCTCGGCCAGAACGTCAACGCCTACGGCTCCGACCTGGGCGACCGCGAGGCCTTCTCCAAGCTGCTGCGCGCCGCCGGCCAGATCGAGGGCCTGGAGCGGATCCGCTTCACCTCGCCGCACCCGCGCGACTTCACCGACGACGTGATCGCCGCGATGGCCGAGACCCCGAGCGTGATGCACCAGCTGCACATGCCGCTGCAGTCCGGCTCGGACCGCGTGCTCAAGGCGATGCGCCGCTCCTACCGGCAGGAGCGTTTCCTCGGGATCATCCGCAAGGTCCGCGAGGCGATGCCGGACGCGGCCATCTCCACCGACATCATCGTGGGCTTCCCCGGCGAGACCGAGGAGGACTTCGAGGAGACGATGCACGTCGTCCGCGAGGCCCGCTTCACCAACGCCTTCACCTTCCAGTACTCCAAGCGCCCCGGCACCCCGGCCGCCGAGATGGCGGACCAGATCCCGAAGGAGGTCGTCCAGGCCCGCTACGACCGGCTGATCGCCCTCCAGGAGGAGATCTCCTGGGAGGAGAACAAGAAGCAGGTCGGCCGCACCCTGGAGGTCCTGGTCGCCGAGGGCGAGGGCAAGAAGGACGACCGGACCCAGCGGCTGTCCGGGCGCGCCCCGGACAACAGGCTCGTCCACTTCAGCAAGCCCGACGAGCCGGTGCGCCCGGGCGACATGGTGACCGTCGAGATCACCTACGCCGCCCCGCACCACCTGCTGGCCGAGGGCCCGGCGCTGGCGGTGCGCCGCACCCGGGCCGGCGACGCCTGGGAGAAGCGCCAGGCCAAGCCCGCCGACAAGCCGGCCGGCGTGCTGCTCGGCCTGCCGAAGATCGGCGCCCCGGCCGAGCTGCCGCTGGCCGCGCCGGCGGGCGGCGCCTGCTGCGGGGACTGACCCGCGTGCCCCTTCGGTGCGGCCCGGTGGGAACCGCGCCGAGCCGAAGGGGCGCGCCGGTGCCGAAAGGGACGAGCGTCGGGGCGACGAGCGTCGGCGCCGGGTTTGAGCGCTCCGGAGGCGAGCGCGCGAGTCCCCGCGCCGAGCCGAAGGGGCGCGCCGGTGTTGAAAGTGAGGAGCGACTAGCGAGGGACGAGCGCCGGAGTGACGAGCGTCGGCGCCGGGTTTGAGCGCTCCGGAGGCGAGCGCGCGAGTCACAGCTCCCGCCGGGCCGTCGGTCGTCCCGGCTAGAGTGATCCACATGCTGGTAGCCGCCGCCGTGTGCCCCTGTCCGCCGCTGCTCGTCCCCGAGGTCGCCGCCGGGGCCGCGCCCGAGCTGGACGAGCTGCGCGCCGCCTGCGACGAGGCGCTCGCGGCGCTGGTCGCGGCCGAGCCGCAGCTGGTCGTGGTGGTCGGCGCCGGGCCGGAGGCCGAGGTGTGGACCGAGGGCGGGGCCGGGTCCTTCCAGCGGTACGGGGTGCCGCTGGTCGCCAAGCTGCCCGGCGGCCGGGTGGAGGGGCCGGAGCTGGCGCCCTCGCTGACCGTCGGGGCCTGGTTGCTGGAGCGCGCCGGGGTCACCCTGCCCACGCACGCCTGCGCGGTGCCCGCCGACGCGCCCGCCGACCGGATGCTCGGGCTCGGCCAGGGCCTGGCCGGGCTCGCCGACCGGGTCGCCCTGCTGGTGGTGGGCGACGGCAGCGCCTGCCGCTCGGTGAAGGCGCCCGGCTACCTGGACGAGCGGGCCGAGGGCTTCGACGCGGCGCTGGCCGCCGCCCTGGGCTCGGCCGACCTGCCCGCCCTCGCCGCCCTGGACGCCGTGCTCGCCGCCGAGCTCAAGGCCGAGGGCCGGGCGCCCTGGCAGGTGCTGGCCGGCGCTGCCGAGGGCGCCGGCCTCACCGCGCGGCTGGGCTACCAGGACGCGCCGTACGGGGTCGGGTACTTCGTGGCGTCCTGGAGCTGAGCCTCAGGACCGGGGGGCCTCGCCCCCGTCACCCGGCTTCGGCTTGTGGGCGAAGTCGTCCACCGCGTCCTTGGCCTTGCTGGTGCCGTGCTCGATCTTCTCGCTGTACTTGCCCTTGGTCGCCTTGTCGATCGCGCCGCCGGCCTTGTCCACCATCTGATCGATCTGGTCGCTGTGCTTGCCGGCGAGCTCGCTGGCCTTCTCCTTGAGCTCCTCGGCCTTGCCCTTGAGGTTGTCCATCAGACCCATGGCGATCTCCTTCTCTCCCAGTCTCCCGTTACAACGCCCGCGACCGGTAAAGCGTTCGCAAAAACGGCCCCGGCCGGCCGGGTGGCCGGAAACAGTCACGGGAGCAGTCCTCGGACAGTCATATCCTCGCGCAGCCGGGGGCGGGCGGCAGCCCGGTCTCCGATGCTCCAAGGGTTTTGCGAGACTGGAGCGGTGAGCAGCTCCCGTACCCCGCGCGTCGTATCGATCGTCGGCGCGACCGCCGCCGGCAAGTCCGACCTGGCCGTCGCCATCGCCCGCACCCTCGGCGGCGAGGTGATCAACACCGACTCGATGCAGCTGTACCGGGGCATGGACATCGGCACCGCGAAGCTCACCATGGACGAGCGCGGCGGAGTGCCGCACCACCTGCTGGACGTCTGGGAGGTCACCGAGGCCGCCAGCGTCGCCGAGTACCAGCGGCTGGCCCGGGCCGAGATCGACCGGCTGCTCGCGGCCGGGCGCACGCCCGTCCTGGTCGGCGGCTCCGGGCTGTACGTCCGGGCGGCGATCGACGAGATGGAGTTCCCCGGCACCGACCCGGCGGTGCGCGCCCGGCTGGAGGCCGAGCTGGAGCAGCACGGCCCGTACGCGCTGCACCGGCGGCTGGCCGAGCTGGACCCGGCGGCCGCCGAGGCGATCCTGACGAGCAACGGGCGGCGGATCGTCCGGGCGCTGGAGGTCATCGAGCTCACCGGGCAGCCGTTCACCGCCAACCTGCCGAGCAACACCGCCGTGTACGAGGCGGTGCAGATCGGCGTCGCGGTGCCGCGCCCCGAACTGGACGAGCGGATCACCCTGCGGGTCGACCGGATGTGGGAGGCCGGACTGCTGGACGAGGTGCGGGAGCTGGAGAAGGTCGGACTGCGCGAGGGGAGGACCGCCTCCCGGGCGCTCGGCTACCAGCAGGTGCTCGACCACTTCGCCGGCGAGTGCACCGAGGACGAGGCGCGGGCCGAGACCGTACGGGCCACCAAGCGCTTCGCCCGCCGTCAGGAGTCCTGGTTCCGCCGGGACGACCGGATCCACTGGCTCTCCCGCCCGACCGGCATCGACCCGGTCGAGCTGCTGGACCGATCCCTCGAACTGATCGGACGTCAGGGAGTTCCGGCCGTGTAGGAGCGGTTTTGGCCAATTCGGCGGTGCACCTGCGCGCGCAGGTGCACCGTGCAGGACGAACCGGGGGTCACGGCCCGATCACGTGATGGCCACGGATCACCCGAGGACCCCGGTCACGTCCCGAACGGCCCCTCTGGACATGCCATCATCGATGCCATAGGGGTCGGCCCGTGCGGGCCGACCGTGCCCGGCCGCGAGTCCGCTCGTGTCGAACTGTCAGGGGAGGCCGTGTGTCAACGGGTACCGGCCCCGAACCCGGTCAGGGCGGGAGTGTCACCGCACCGGCCGAGGAGTTCGACGAGTCGACGATGGGGGACCTTCCGGTGCTGACCGGCCTGGGGGCGCCGACCTCGTACGCGGCCGCGGTGCCCGCGCTGGACACCCGCACCCCGCCGGACGCCGCGGTGCACGAACGGGAGATCCGGCCGCTGCGCCGGCTGCGCTGGTGGCAGACCCTGCCGATCGCCCTGCTGGGCACCCTCGGCTCGCTGATGTTCGCCTTCCCGCTCGCCTTCGGCTCGGCCGGCGCGCGCGCCACCATGGTCGGGATGCTCGGGCTGCTGTTCACCGCCGCCTCGGTCGGCTGGGGAGCGATGGCCGCCCGGCACGCCGGATACAAGTGGCCGGGGCTGCCGCGCCGGGGCTCCGGGAAACGGGCCGGCTGGAAGGCGATCGTGGTCTACACCCTGATCGCGCTGGCCGCCTGCGCGCTCGCGGTCTGGCGGGTCGCCTACCTGCGCTGAGCAGGCCGCGCGCCCTTTCCCGCCCCGGGTCGAAGGGCAGGAGCGCCCGGAGGCGAGCGGGCGACGATCAGTACCATCGGAGGGGTGAGCGCATCCTCTCCCCAGCAGGCCGGTCTCCCCTTCTTCAAGGGGCACGGCACCCAGAACGACTTCGTGATCGTGCCGGACCCGGACGGCGTGCTGGAGATCGGCCCGGAGGCCGTCGCCGCGCTGTGCGACCGACGGGCCGGCATCGGCGCGGACGGGCTGCTGCGCGTGGTGCGCGCCGCCGCCGAACCGGCCGCCGCCCACCTGGCCGACCGGGCCGAGTGGTTCATGGACTACCGCAACTCCGACGGCAGCATCGCCGAGATGTGCGGCAACGGCCTGCGGGTCTTCGCCCGCTTCCTGGTCGAGGCCGGCCTGGCCGAGCCCGGCGAGCAGGCGATCGCCACCCGTTCCGGGGTGCTCACCGCGAAGGTCGCCGACGACGCCGGGGACGGCACCCCCGGGGACGTCACCATCGGCATGGGCCGCGCCCGGCTGCCCGGACCGGACGGCATCGAGGTCGCGGTCGGCGACCGGCGCTGGCCCGCCCTGAACGTCAACATGGGCAACCCGCACGCGGTGGCCTTCGTCGAGAGCCTGGACCACGCCGGCGAGCTGCGCACCGCGCCGCTGACCAGCCCCGAGGGCGTCTACCCGGAGGGCGTGAACGTCGAGTTCGTGGTGGACCGCGGCCCGCGGCACGTCGCGATGCGGGTGCACGAGCGCGGCTCCGGCGAGACCCGCTCCTGCGGCACCGGCGCCTGCGCCGTCGCCGTGGCGGCGATCCGCCGGGACGGCCTGGACCCGGCGACCACCGGCGAGGCGGTCTCGTACACCGTGGACGTGCTGGGCGGCCGACTGGTCATCACCGAGCACCCGGACGGCCAGGTGGAGATGACCGGACCGGCGGTGATCGTGGCCGAGGGACGGGTCGACGCGCGCTGGTGGGAGTCGCTGCGCCGCGGCTGAGGGCCCGGTTTGCCCATTTCGTACGGCGACGAATCCCCCCGATCGGGTGATACCGGTCGCGGACGGGAATCACGGCATCGCAGAACGTGCTCTGCTCGGTAGCATGGACCACCGGGTCGATCCCCCTGGGAGGGGTGGCAAGATCACCCTCCCTCGGGAGGGGCAGCGCCCGGCGACCGTTGCCGGAGGTGCGCCGATGACCATCGAAGCCGGGCAGTCCCTCGCGGGACAGCCGACGACCGCACGGCAGGCCGGGGCCAGGCGGCCCCTTGGAGAGCTCGGCCGGGCCGCCCTGGGCCGGGCCGGGCGGGCCGCGTTACTGGCCACCGGCCGGCCGCCCGTGCCGGACGCCCTCGAACCGCTCGTCCGGGTCCACCGCCGACATCACCCGCAGGCCGACCTCGGGCTGCTCGCCCGGGCGTACCGGCTGGCCGAGGCCAGCCACCGCGGCCAGAAACGCAAGAGCGGCGAGCCGTACATCACCCACCCGCTGGCCGTCACCATGATCCTGGCCCAACTCGGCGCCGGGACCACCACCCTGGTCGCCTCGCTGCTCCACGACACCGTCGAGGACACCGATCTGACGCTCGACCAGGTGGGTGCCGGGTTCGGGCCCGAAGTCGCCTACCTGGTCGACGGGGTGACGAAGCTGGAGAAGGTCGACTTCGGCGCCGCCGCCGAGGCCGAGACCTTCCGCAAGATGCTGGTCGCCACCGGGGACGACGTGCGGGTGATGGTGATCAAGCTCGCCGACCGGCTGCACAACATGCGCACCATCCGGCACATGAAGCCGGCCAGTCAGGTGCGGATCGCCAAGGTCACCCGGGACGTGCTCATCCCGCTGGCCGAACGGCTCGGCATCCAGGTGCTCAAGGCGGAGCTGGAGGACATCGTCTTCGCCACCCTGCACCCCGAGGAGCACGCCCGCACCCGCGCCCTGATGGCCGGTCACGAGGCCGAGCCGGACACCCTGCTGGAGCCGTTCGCCCGGCAGCTGGCCCGCCAGCTGGCCGAGACCGGGGTCGCCGCCGAGGTGACCGTCCGGCCCCGGCACTGCGTCTCGCTGCACCGGGTGTTGTTGGAGCGGGCCGCCGCGCCCGGGCCGGACGGGCGGCCGCAGGGGCCGCAGCCGGCCGACTTCGGGCGGCTGCTGGTGGTGGTCGAGGAGAACGCCGACTGCTACGCCGTGCTCGGTGAACTGCACACCTGCTGGACGCCGCTGCCCGGGGAGTTCAAGGACTTCGTGGCCGCCCCCAAGTTCAACCTCTACCAGTCGCTGCACACCGCCGTGGCGCTGGAGGGCCGTGCGGTGGTCGAGGTGCTGGTCCGGACCCGGCGGATGCACGAGGTGGCCGAGACCGGGGTGGTCGCGCTCGGCGACCCGACTCCGGCCGGCACCGCCCAGGACGCCGACGAGCTGGACCGCACCGACCCGGCCCGGCCCGGTTGGCTCAGCCGACTGCTGGAGTGGCAGCAGGAGACGCCCGACCCGGACGCCTTCTGGTCCGCGCTCACGGCCGACCTGGCCGGCGACCGCGAGATCACCGTGGTGACGGAGACCGGCGAAACGCTTCAGCTGAGGGCCGGGGCCAGCTGTGTGGACGCGGCCTACCTGCTCGGCGAGGAGACCGGCCACCGATGTATCGGCGCCCGGGTCAACGGCCGGCTCACCGCGCTGTCCACCGTCCTGCAGGACGGGGACGTGCTCGCGGTGCTCACCGAGAACCTCCCGGCGGGTGGGAGCCAGCCGTCCGGGCCCTCGCCGGAGTGGCTGGCGCACGCCCGCACCCCCGCCGCCCGGCTGGCCATCGAGCGCTGGCTGGCCGACCATCCGGCCCGGCTGCCGGTGGTGCGCACCGGCCCGGCGGGCGGCCAGCCCGCTCCGCCCGCGCACCGGGCCGGCGAGCGCCGGGCCGCCCCGGTCACGGTGGCCGGGCGGCCCGGCGCGCCGGTGCGGCTGGCCCGCTGCTGCACGCCCGTCCCGCCGGACGAGGTGGCCGGCTACCCGATCCGCGGCGGCGCGGTGGCCGTGCACCGCACCAGCTGCCCCGCCGGGCAGCGGCTGCGCGCGGACGGCCGCGCCGAGCTGGAGGTCCGCTGGCGGCCCGAGGGCGCCCCGGCGGCCGGGCACCGGGTCACCCTGCTGGCCGAGGCGCTGAACCGGCCCCGGCTGCTCGCCGACCTCACCGCGGCGATCTCGGGCGAGGGCGTCGGCATCGTCTCGGCCGAGGTCGAGCCGCCGCAGGAGCTGCGGGTACGGCACACCTACACCGTCGAACTGCCGGAGCCGGGCACGCTGCCGGCGCTGATGCGGGCGATGCTCAAGGTCTCCGGGGTGTACGACGTGAGCCGCCCGCACGCCCCGGAAGGGGCTCGACCCCGGCACTCCGGGGGAAATGGGGGTGACCGGCCCGCGCCGGGCGTGCGACCATCGTGGGGAATTCACGACCGGTCCACGGCGTTCACAGGGCACAGGGGCCCCGGTGACAGCCGAGGGTCCGCACCGCAGCCTCACAGCGACCAAAGGACAGAATGACCTCCACGTTCGACACCCGCGACCACGCCGACGCCCCGCGCCGCATCGACGGTCTGCGGGCGGAAGCCCTCATGGACGAGGACCTCGCGGCCATCGACGAGGACCTCGGCCACAGCTACGACGGCGACCAGTACGACCGCAGTGAGCGTGCGGCCCTGCGCCGGGTCGCCGGCCTCTCCACCGAACTCGAAGACGTCACCGAGGTCGAGTACCGCCAGCTGCGCCTGGAGCGCGTGGTGCTGGTCGGTGTCTGGACCGACGGCACGCTGGAGGAGGCGGAGAACTCGATGGCCGAGCTCGCCGCGCTCGCCGAGACGGCCGGCTCCGAGGTGCTGGACGGCGTCATCCAGCGGCGCGACAAGCCCGACGCGGCCACCTACATCGGCTCCGGCAAGGCGCAGGAGCTGCGGGACATCGTCGCCTCCAGCGGCGCCGACACCGTGGTCTGCGACGGTGAGCTCACCCCCGGCCAGCTGATCCACCTGGAGGACGTGGTCAAGGTCAAGGTCGTCGACCGGACGGCCCTGATCCTGGACATCTTCGCCCAGCACGCCAAGTCCCGGGAGGGCAAGGCGCAGGTCTCGCTCGCGCAGATGCAGTACATGCTGCCGCGCCTGCGCGGCTGGGGTCAGTCGCTGTCCCGGCAGATGGGTGGCGGTGGCTCCGGCTCCTCGGGCGGCGGCATGGCCACCCGTGGTCCCGGTGAGACCAAGATCGAGACCGACCGTCGTCGGATCCGCGAGAAGATGGCGAAGCTCCGCAGGGAGATCGCCGACATGAAGAAGGGCCGCGACACCAAGCGCCAGGAGCGCAAGCGCCACCAGGTGCCGTCCGTGGCCATCGCCGGGTACACCAACGCCGGCAAGTCGTCCCTGCTCAACCGGCTCACCGGCGCGGGCGTGCTGGTGGAGAACGCGCTGTTCGCCACCCTGGACCCGACCGTGCGCCGGGCCCAGACCCCGAGCGGGCGGCTCTACACCCTGGCCGACACCGTCGGCTTCGTCCGGCACCTGCCGCACCACCTGGTCGAGGCCTTCCGCTCGACCATGGAGGAGGTCGCCGACGCGGACCTCATCCTGCACGTGGTCGACGGCTCGCACCCCGAGCCGGAGACGCAGCTGGCCGCCGTCCGCGAGGTCATCGTCTCGGTCGAGGCACAGAACGTGCCGGAGATCGTGGTGATCAACAAGGCGGACGCCGCCGACCCGCACGTGCTGCAGCGCCTGCTGCGCCGCGAGCCGCACGCCATCGTGGTGTCGGCCCGCAGCGGCGCGGGCATCGACGAGCTGCTGAAGCTCATCGACGACGAGCTGCCGCGCCCGGCCGTCGAGGTGCGGGCCCTGGTGCCCTACACCCAGGGCGCCCTGGTCTCCCGGGTGCACAAGGAGGGCGAGCTGCTCGCCACCGAGCACACCGGCGAGGGCACACTGCTGCACGCCAAGGTGCCGGCCGAGCTGGCCGCGGAGCTGGAGCACTTCGCGGTGGCCCTGCAGGGCTGACCGGTTCCGTCGGAGGGCCCCCGGACGTCGCGTCCGGGGGCCCTCCGCGCTTGCCGGGGCGCGTCACCTCACGTTCTTGGTGAAGTAGTCGAAGGCCTGTTTCGCCTGGTCCTGCAACGACGGCCCGGCCAGGTACCCGACCGGGTTGCGGTCGCCGATCGCGCTGACGCTGACCAGGTTGGGCTTGCCGTCCTTGGTGATGAACCAGCCGCCGCCGCCCGCCCCGCCCGTCATGGTGCAGCCGATCACGTACATCGGCGGGCGGCTGCGGTCGAAGGAGAGCGCGCCCGGCGCGGCGGGGGAGTCGCAGCGGTTCAGCTCCATGCCGTCGAAGGGCCGCTCGACCGGGTAGCCGTAGGCGACGGCGGAGCCGACCTGCTCGCGCGGGGCGTTGAACCAGACCGGGACGGAACCGCCGACCGTCTCCTCCAGGGACGGACCGGAGTCCGACTCGCCGCGCACCCGGACCATCGCGTAGTCGTACTGGCTGTGGGCGCCGACGCCGCCCTCCTGCAGCCAGGTCGGCGACACCAGCGCGCGCACCGCCGTCCACCGGCCGTACGGGGCGGCCTGCTGGTCGTCGTACGGCTTGCCGCGGCTCGCCCGGCCGTCCCGGTTGAAGCCGGGCACGAAGACCAGGTTCCTCACCCAGCCGCTGCCCTTGCCGTCGGTCAGGCAGTGCGCGGCGGTGTAGACCAGGTTGCTGCGGCCCGGGTTGACCGGGTCGGAGACCACCGTGCCGGAGCAGGCCGCGTCGCCCTGGGGCGTGGTCATCAGCAGCTTGCCGACCACCGCGGAGTCAGGGCCGTACGGGTGCTGCTGCGCCCTGGCCTGGACGGCGGCCGGCGGGGCGTCGCGCTGGACGGTGCTCGGCGCGGTGGCGGTCAGCGAGTACTCCGGGGTGGGCCTGGCCTTGGCGGCCTCCATCCGGGAGGGCGACCAGTAGCCCGGGGCCGCCGGGTTGGCGAAGCCGCTGTCGGTCACGTACCGGGCCCAGTCCTCCAGCTTCCAGCCGCTCAGGTCGCCCAGGCTGGTCGGCGCGGCCTTGGGCAGCGCGGCGGGCGGGGTGGCCGGGGCGGCGGGGCCGTCCGGCCCGCAGGCGGCCGCGGTGATCGTCAGGGCGGCGAGCAGTGCGGCGCCGGCCGTCGCGGCCCGGCGCCCACTGCTGCTGATCGTGCGCAAGCTGGTTCGTCCCCCGTGGTGGTACCGGTCACTGCTTCCTGGAGATCCAGTCCAGGGCCTGCTTGGCGACCGACTCCAGGTACGGGCCGCTCAGCGAGGTGTGCTCCTGGGTGCCGATCGAGGTGTTGCTGACCAGGGCGGTCCTCCCGTCCGGCATGGTGGCGAACCAGCCGCCGCCGCTGGCGCCCTGGGTCATGTCGCAACCGATGGTCAGCATCGTCGGGCGCTTGGCGTCGAAGGACAGCCGGGTCGGCTTGCCGCCGTCGCACTTGTAGAGCTCCTGGCCGTCGAACGGCTTGACCAGCGGGTAGCCGACGGCCGAGACCTTGAGCTGGTCGCGGGGCGCGTCGAACCACACCGGGACGGCCGAACCGACCGTCTCCTCGAGGGACTTGCCGGTGTCGTTCTGGCTGTGCACGCGCATCACGGCGAAGTCGTACTGGTTGGCGGCGTCACCGGTCTGGCCGCCCTCGACCATCCACTGCGGCGAGGTGGTGACCTGGTCGGCCCACCAGGTGCCGAGCGGGGCCAGCTCGGACAGCGGGGCCTTCTTGCCGCCGCTGGAGGCACCGGAGTTGTTGTAGGCGGGGACGAAGACCAGGTCCTTGTAGAAGTTGCCGCCCTTGCCCTCGTGCACGCAGTGGGCGGCCGTCCAGACCAGGTTGCTCTTGCCCGGGTGCTGCGGGTCGGCGACCACCGTGGCCGAGCAGTTGCCCCGGCCGCCCTGGGCGGAGAAGAACACCTTGCCGGAGGGCTGCTTGAGGTACGGGCGGGGCACCTGCACGGCCTTGACCACCGGGGGCTCCGGGTCGGTCACACCGTCGTCGGTGGAGGGCTTGGGGGTGGCGGGGGCCGGCTTGGCGGTGGGCGGGGCCGGGTCGGCCGGCTTGGCGTCGCCCATCTTGTCCGGGTCCCAGAAGTCCTTCACCACCGGGTTGTTGAAGACGTGCTTGGACGCCCACTTGTCCCAGTCGTCGAACTTCCACTTCTTCAGGTCGTCCCAGCTCTTCGGCAGGCCGTCCAGCAGGCTGGTCGGCAGGCCGGAGGGCAGGGTGATCCCGCCGATGGCGCCGCCGCCCGGGGTGGCCGCGCCGCTCGCCGCGGTGACACCGGGCGGCGGCGCGGCGGTCTTCCCGCCGTCGCCGGCCTGGCCGTCCGGTCCGCAGGCGCTCGCCGCGAGCAGCGTTCCGGTGACCAGGGCGGCGGCCAGGGCTGACCGGTGGATCGATGGCATCTGTGCGCTTCCCCCTGTGCTCGGTCGGACTTCGGTGTGGCGGCTCACCGCTCCGGAGTCTTCCATCGCCGTACAGGACGGCCGTGGCCGCCCCCAGGGTTGCGGGGCCGGCCGGAGGTCACCGATCCGTGACGCGCGACCAGGCGGCTCTTCGGCGCAGCAAGGCCTTCCGCCCCCGGGGTGGACAATCCTCGATCTTCACCTGGACGAGTGAGCCGCCCTTGTGATCACCCGTCAGGGATAGGTAACCCTTACCTGACGCGACGGTGCGAGCGCCCGCCGATCCTCTCCACCACCAGCGCGCGTCCGCACCCCCACGCGCACCAAGGAGCAGCCTTGAGCACCGCCCTCACCGGAGCCCCGCCCGAATCGCCGCTGTTCATGGACCAGCCCCTCGGGCCCGACCCGCTGCTGCACCCGGATCCCGCCGTCGCCGCCGAACAGGCCGCCCTGGAGGGCCTGCTGCGCTGCTGGACGCGGGAGACCGGCGCCCGGCCCGGGCCGGACGGGCGGCTGCGGATCGACGTCCTCGGCGGCGCCGCCCGGCTCACCGCGCCGGTCCGCTACTGGTCGCCCGGCGGCTGGCACCGGTTCGGCCCGGCCACGCTCTCGGCCGGGGAGGGCGGTGTCGCGGGGGAGGGGGCCGAGGCCCCGGTGGACGCCGTCACCGCCGCCGCGCTGCTCGCCGCCGCGGCCGCCGAACGGCCCGACCCCGGGCAGGTCGCCGACCTCGCCGCCCGGGTGGCCGACTCGGTGGTGCGCACCGCCGAGATCCTCGCCCACCGCCGTACCGCCGCCGAACCCGGCGGGCCGGAGCGCTCACACTTCCTCGCCGCCGAACAGTCCCTGCTGCTCGGCCACCCGCTGCACCCCACCCCGAAGAGCCGCGACGGCCTCGGCCCGGCCCAGAGCGCCGCCTACTCGCCCGAACTGCACGGCTCCTTCCAACTGCACTGGTACGCGGTCGAGCGCGAACTGCTCGCGGCCGGCTCCGCCGTCGCCGACAGCGCCGACCGGCTCACCGCCGCCCTGCTCGGCGGCCGCACCGCCCTGCCGTCCGGGACCGCCGCCCTGCCGCTGCACCCCTGGCAGGCCCGCGAACTCGCCCACCGCCCGGCCGTCGCCGCCCTCCTCGCCGACGGGCTGCTGCACGACCTCGGCCCGGCCGGCGAGCCCTGGTACCCCACCTCCTCGGTGCGCACCGTCTACCGCCCCGGCACACCGTGGATGCTCAAGCTCTCGCTCGGCCTGCGGATCACCAACTCCCGTCGGGAGAACCTGCGCAAGGAGCTGCACCGCGGCCTGGAGATGCACCGGCTGCTGGAGAGCGGGCTGGCCGCCGAGTGGCGCGCCGCCCACCCCGGCTTCGACATCGTCCGCGACCCGGCCTGGATCGGTGTCGACCACCCCGACCTCGGCGACCCCGGCGGCCTGGACACCGTGCTGCGCGCCCAGCCCTTCGCGCCCACCGACCGGGCGCTGTGCGTGGCCGGTCTGGTCGCCGAACAGCCGCTCGGCACCGGCGCCACCGTGCCGTCACGGATCGGTGACACCCTGCGCTCGCTCGCCGCCCGCACGGGCCGCCCGCTGCGCACGGTGGCCGCCGAATGGTTCCTGCGCTACCTGGACGCCGTCGTGCTGCCCGTCCTGTGGTTGGACGGCCGGGGCGGCATCGCCCTGGAGGCGCACCAGCAGAACAGCATCGTGCTGCTGGACGCCGAGGGCTGGCCCTGCGGCGGCCGCTACCGCGACAACCAGGGCTACTACTACCGGGAGAGTGCCGCCGAGCGGCTCACCGCCCGGCTGCCCGGGCTCGGCACGGAGAGCGACACCTTCCTGCCGGACCCGGTGATCGACCACCACTTCGCCTACTACCTCGGCATCAACCACGTCCTCGGCCTGATCGGCGCCCTCGGCTCCCAGGGGCTGGCCGACGAGACGGTGCTGCTGGCCGCGCTGCGCCGGTTCCTGGCCGGCCCGCAGGCGACCGCCACCGGCTCGGCACTGCCGGCGCTGCTGCTGGACGCGCCCACCCTGCCCTGCAAGGCCAACCTGCTCACCCGGATCAACGGCCTGGACGAACTGGTCGGGCCGGTCGCCACCCAGTCCGTGTACGTGGACATCCCCAACCCGGTGGCGGGCGCCTGATGTTCCACGACCTGCCCGGGTGGGGCGAAGTCCCCACCCCGGCCGGCGGGTTCCGGCTCAGCCCGGTCCGGCTGCCCGCCGACCTGGACCTGCTCGCCGGCTGGATGAACGACCCCGAGGTCGACGAGTTCTGGGAGCTCGCCGGGCCGCCCGCCGTCACCGAACGGCACGTCCGGGCCCAACTCGACGGCGACGGCCGCAGCGTGCCCTGCCTGGGCCTGCTCGACGGCGCGCCGATGAGCTACTGGGAGGTCTACCGCGCCGACCTCGACGCGCTCGCCGGGCACTACCCGGCCCGGCCGCACGACACCGGCGTGCACCTGCTGCTCGGCCCCGCCGCCAGCCGCGGCCGGGGCCTGGGCGGTCACCTGCTGGCCGCCCTCGCCGACCTGATCCTCCGGCAACGACCACGGTGCGAACGCGTGGTGGCCGAACCGGACATCCGCAACCGACGCTCGGTCCGGGCCTTCGAGCGGGCCGGATTCCGGGCCACCGCCGAACTCCACCTCCCCGACAAGCGCGCCGCCCTGATGGTCCGCGAACGAGACTCGACTCCCGCCTAGGACACCCCTGTGGACACCTCGACACCCCCGCCCTACGACCTGCTCGGCGTCGGCATCGGCCCGTTCAACCTCTCGCTCGCCGCACTCGCCGAACCCGTACCCGGCCTGCGCACGCTCTTCTGCGACCAGCGCCCGGAGTTTCGCTGGCACCACGGGATGCTGGTGGACGGGGCCCGGATGCAGGTGCCCTTCCTCGCCGACCTGGTCTCCCTGGTCGACCCGACCAACCCGTGGTCCTTCCTCAACTACCTGCGCGCCCAGGACCGGCTGTTCCCGTTCTACTTCGCCGAGCGCTTCCAGCTGCCCCGCCGCGAGTACGACCACTACTGCCGCTGGGCCGCCGAGCGGCTGCCCAACTGCCGCTTCGGCACCGAGGTCACCGCGCTGCACTGGGAGGATCCCCACTACCGGGTCGAGTTGACCGACACCGCGACCGGCCGGCGCTCCGCCGTACGGGCCCGCAACCTCGCGCTCGGCGTCGGCACCCGGCCCGTACTGCCCGAGGCCTTCGCGGGGCTGGCCGGCCACCCGACGGCCTTCCACTCCGCCGAGTACCTCGACCGCCGCGCCGACCTGGCCCGCGCCCGGGACATCACCGTGGTCGGAAGCGGGCAGTCCGGCGCCGAGGTCTTCCTCGACCTGCTCCGCCGCCACGAGGACGACGGCGTCCGGCTGCGCTGGCTCACCCGCACCCGGGCGCTCGCCCCCATGGAGTACTCCAAGCTCGGCCTGGAGCACTTCACCCCCGACTACACCCGCTACTTCCACGGCCTGCCCGGGCCCGTCCGGGACGCCCTGGTCACCGCCCAGTGGCAGCTGCACAAGGCCGCCAGCGCCGAGACCCTCGCCGAGATCCACGACCACCTCTACGAGCGCACCATCGGCCGCCCGATCGACGCCGCCCCGGTCGAGATCACCCCCGGCACCGCCGTCACCGACGCCCGCCCCGGCCCCTGCGGGGGCCTCGAACTGCGCTGCCGGCACACCGACTCCGGCACCGATCACCTGCTGCGCACCGACGCCGTGGTGCTCGCCACCGGCTACCGCGCCGCCCGTCCGGCCGCGCTCGAACCGCTCGCCCACCTGATCGACTGGGACGGGACCGGGCGCTACCGGGTCGACCTCGACCACCGGGTCGCCACCCGGCCCGAGCTCACCGGCGGCCTCTACGTCCAGAACGCCGAACTGCACACCCACGGCGTCGGCACCCCCGACCTGGGCCTCGGCGCCCACCGGGCCGCCGTCATCCTCAACGCCGTCACCGGCCGCACCGTCCACCGACTGCCCGACCGCACCGCCTGGACCGGCTTCGCGCCGCCCGCCCCCGCCGGTCGCGCCGCACAGTCCACCCCCGTCGTCCCCCGTCCCCAGGAGCTGACCCGTGCCGCAACCGTCGGCCGCTGAACCGCCGCTCTACCTACCCCCGCACCTCACCGCCGGGCACTGGCAGCGGGCCGGCCGCGCCCTGCTGGCCAAGATGTTCGGCGAGTTCGCCTACGAGGAACTGCTCACGCCCGTCCCCGGGGCCCTCGACGGCGACTACCTGCTGAAGCTGCCCGAGGCCGAGTACCGCTTCACCGCCCGCCGCGGCGCCTACGGCAGCTGGCAGGTCGACCCGGAGTCCATCCGCTGCTCCCGCCCGGACGGCCTGGACCCGCTGCGCTTCCTCCCGTACGCCCGGCAGACCCTCGGGATGCGCGGCGAGACCACCGCCCACCTGATCCGCGAACTCTCCGCCACCCTGACCGCCGACGCCCGCCAGCTCGCCACCGCGCTCACCGCGGCCGAACTCGCCGAGCTCGACCACCCGGCGCTGGAGGGACGGCAGGGCGGCCACCCGTGGATCGTCCCGAACAAGGGCCGGATCGGCTTCTCCGGCGCCGACACCGCCCGCTGGGCCCCGGAGGCCCGCAGCCCGCGCCCGCTGCCCTGGATCGCCGTCCACCGCCGGCTCGCCCAGTACCGCGGTGTGCCCGGCCTGGAACAGCCCGAGCAGCTGTACGCCCGCGAGCTGGACGACCCGGACGCGCTGCGCGCCCAGCTCGGCGCGGACGCCGACGACTACCTGCTGCTGCCCGTCCACCCCTGGCAGTGGGACGAAACGGTCCTGCCGCTGTTCGCGCCCTGGATCGCCTCCGGCGAGATCGTCCCGCTGCCCTCCGACGGCGACCCACGGCTGCCCCAGCAGTCCATCCGCTCCTTCTTCAACACCGCCCACCCCGAGCGCTGCACCGTCAAGCTGCCGCTGTCCATCCTCAACACCCTGGTCTGGCGCGGCCTGCCGGTCGAGCGCACCCTCGCCGCGCCCGCCGTCACCGCCTGGCTGCACGGGCTGCGCGACGCCGACCCGTACCTGCGGGACGAGTGCCGGGTGATCCTGCTCGGCGAGATCGCCTCCGTCACCGTCGACCACCCGGTCTACCGGGAGATGCCCGAATCGCCGTACCAGTACAAGGAGCTGCTCGGCGCGATCTGGCGCGAACCGCTCGGCCCCTTCCTCGCCGGGGACGAGCGCGCCCGCACCCTGGCCGCCCTGCTGCAGACCGGCTCGGACGGGCGGGCGCTGGCCGCCGAGCTGATCGCCCGCTCCGGCCTCACCCCCGCCGAGTGGACCGGCCGGCTGTTCGCCGCGATGCTGCCGCCGCTGCTGCACTTCCTCTACCGCTACGGGCTGGTCTTCTCCCCGCACGGCGAGAACGCCATCGTGGTCTTCGACGACCGCGGCACCCCGACCCGGCTCGCGGTCAAGGACTTCGTCGACGACGTCAACCTCAGCGACCAGGACCTGCCCGAGCTGCGCGGCCTGCCCGCCGAGGTCGCCGACGTGCTGTTGCGGGACAGCCCGCAGGGGCTCTGCCAGTTCATCCACTCCGGGCTGTTCATCGGCGTCTTCCGCTACCTCGCCCCGCTGCTGGAGGCGCAGGCCGGACTGCCCGAGACCGAGTTCTGGGCCCTGCTGCGCGCCGAGATCCACCGCTACCAGGCCCGCTTCCCCGAGCTGCGCGAGCGCTTCGAGCTGTTCGACCTGTTCCAGCCGCGGATCACCCGGCTCTGCCTCAACCGCAACCGGCTGCTGCTGGACGGCTACCAGGACCGCCCGCACCGCCCGCACGCGGCTCGGCACGGGACGGTGCCGAACGCGCTGGTCGTTGTGGACGTGCGCCTTCCGGCTGGGCGGGACCGGATTGTCACCCCCGCCCCGTAGGGTGGAAGGGCCATGACGAACGACTCCGAACCCCTGCCCGCGACGGACCTCGGCGACGAGGCCGAGGAAGCCGTCGCCGTCCCGCGCTCGCGGATCCCCGAACTGCTGCACGCCGCGGTGGCGGCCGTCGGCGGCGTGGAGCGCCCCGGCCAGATGCGGATGGCCGAGGCCGTCGCCGACGCCGTCGACCACAGCGAGCACCTGCTCGTCCAGGCCGGCACCGGCACCGGGAAGTCCCTGGCCTACCTGGTGCCGGCGCTCGCCCACGGGGACCGCGTGGTGGTCGCCACCGCCACCCTGGCGCTGCAACGCCAGCTGGTGGAGCGGGACTTGCCGCGCACGGTCGACGCGCTGCACCCGGTGCTGCGCCGCCGCCCGCTGTTCGCGATGCTCAAGGGCCGCTCCAACTACCTGTGCCTGCACCGGGCCAACGAGGGCACCCCGAGCGACGAGGGCGAGGGCCTGTTCGACCCGGTGGACGCGCTCGGCGGGCCCACCGGCAAGCTCGGGCAGGAGGTGCTGCGGCTGCGGGAGTGGGCGGACGAGACCGAGACCGGCGACCGCGACGACCTCAGCCCCGGCGTCTCGGACAAGGCCTGGGCCCAGCTGTCGGTCACCTCCAAGGAATGCCTGGGCGCGACCCGCTGCGCGTACGGGCAGGAGTGCTTCGCGGAGAAGGCGCGGGAACGGGCCAAGCTGGCGGACGTCGTGGTGACCAACCACGCGATGCTCGCGATCGACGCGATCGAGGGCGCGCCGGTGCTGCCCGAGCACGGGCTGCTGATCGTGGACGAGGCGCACGAGCTGGTCAACCGGGTCACCGGCGCGGCCACCGCCGAGCTGACCGTCGGCGCGGTCAACCGGGCGGTGAAGCGGGCGGCCCGGCTGGCCAACGAGAAGGCCGTGGACGCGCTGCAGGCCGCCGCCGAGAACTACCACGGCTTGATGGAGACCGCCCAGCCCGGCCGGGTCGAGGAGCTGCCCGAGTACCTGGCGTACGCGGTCACCGCGATCCGCGACGCCGCCCGGCAGGTGATCACCTCGCTCGGTGAGACCCGGGACAAGGGACTCAGCGACGAGGACGCGGTCCGCAAGCAGGCGATGGCCTCGGCCGAGACGCTGCACGAGACCGCCGACCGGCTGTTGGAGGACTCCGAGTACGACGTGGTCTGGATCGAGCGCAGCGACCGCTACGGGCTGGGCACCGCCTCGCTGCGGGTGGCCCCGCTCAGCGTCTCCGGACTGCTGCGCGAGGGGCTGTACAAGGAGCGCTCGGTCGTCCTCACCTCGGCCACGCTCAAGCTCGGCGGGGACTTCAACGGCGTGGCCGGCTCGCTCGGCCTGCCCAAGGAGACCCGACTGCCGGACGATCGCACGTCCGGCGACAACCCGGAGCCCGGCTTCGGGGAGGACGCCGTCCCGTACTGGCGGGGCATCGACGTCGGCTCGCCGTTCAAGTACCCCAAGCAGGGCATCCTGTATGTCGCCAAGCACCTCGCCGACCCCGGGCGCGACCCCGAACGGCCGGACATGCTGGACGAGTTGGCCGAGCTGATCGGTGCGGCCGGCGGCCGGACGCTGGGCCTGTTCTCCTCGATGCGCGGTGCCCAGACGGCCGCGGAGGCGCTGCGGGAGCGGCTCGACAACCGGATCCTGCTCCAGGGGGAGGACACCCTGGGCGAGTTGATCCGCGAATTCGCCTCGGACGCGACCACCTGTCTGTTCGGCACCCTCTCGCTCTGGCAGGGCGTGGACGTGCCCGGCTCGGCCTGCCAACTGGTCGTGATGGACCGGATCCCGTTCCCGCGACCGGACGACCCGCTGATGAGCGCCCGCCAGAAGGACGTCGAACAGCACGGCGGGAACGGCTTCATGGCGGTCGCGGCGACGCACGCGGCGCTGCTGATGGCGCAGGGCGCCGGCCGGCTGGTGCGGGCGGCAGACGACCGGGGCGTGGTGGCGGTGCTCGACCCGCGGGTGGAGACCAAGCGGTACGGGGGCTTCTTCCGGTCCTCGATGCCGGAGTTCTGGTACACCACGGACCGCAACCAGGTGCGCCGCTCGCTGGCGGCGATCGACGCCTCGGCGGCGCCGGTGCGGCCGGTGGTGAAGCGGGGCTGAGGGCGGCCGCCGCCGCGTTCACCCGCGCGACGACGGAGGGGCTCCCCGCTGACGCGGTGGAGCCCCTTCCCGTTCCGGGCCCGGGAGCTTCTCAGAGGCGGCGCAGGACCGCGACGACCTTGCCCAGGATGGTCGCGTTGTCGCCGTTGATCGGCTCGTACGCCGGGTTGTGCGGCATCAGCCAGATCCGGCCGTCCTCGCGCTTGAGCCGCTTGACGGTGGCCTCGCCGTCGATCATCGCGGCCACGATGTCGCCGTTCTCGGCGACCGGCTGGCGGCGCACGGTGACCCAGTCGCCGTCGCAGATGGCCGCCTCGATCATCGAGTCGCCGCGCACGGTGAGCGCGAACAGCTCGCCCTCGCCGACCAGCTGGCGGGGCAGCGGGAAGACGTCCTCGACCGTCTGCTCGGCCAGGATCGGACCGCCGGCGGCGATCCGGCCGACCAACGGCACGTAGGAGGTGGACGGGCGGCCGGCCGTCTCGGCGGTGTTGGGGCGGGCCACCTCGACGCCGCGGACCTCGTAGGCGCGCGGGCGGTGCGGGTCCCGGCGGAGGAAGCCCTTGCGCTCCAGGGCCATCAGCTGGTGGGCCACGGAGGAGGTGCTGGACAGGCCGACGGCCTGGCCGATCTCGCGCATGGACGGCGGGTAGCCGCGGCGCTGGACGGAGTCGCGGATGACCTCGATCACCCGGCGCTGGCGCTCGGTGAGGCCGGCCTCGTCGGTGCGGATGCCGGGGGGGCGTCCGGGCATCGCGCGGGCGGGGGAGGGGTGGGTTTCGTCCATGACGGAGGAGTGTTCGATCGGCTGGTCGGGAACGCGGCTCACGGTGGAAAGGGCCGCGCCGGAGAGGCGGTGGTCTTCGCTACGGTCCATGCTGATGTCCACACTCTGCTGATTCGTGGTGCGCTGCCCCACCTTGAACTGGGAGTGTTCCTGCACCGGGATGGTGTTGGTTTCGATGGTGTTCACGGCGGCCCCTCTCGACGGCTGTCCTCTCCCTTTTCCAGCCCAACGCACCTCCTATCGAAAGGTTGCGCCAAACACACGTTCGAGTGAATTATTCGGGAGTTGGCTGACTCGATCAAGGCTTTGTTGTACATCGAGTAAATGTTCGACTGGATGCCGACTCCGGAAGTCTAATCGGCGCCGACACGCCAGGGGTGTCACTTCCCCCTGAGACCTACATGTAGTGGCTAGAGTCCTCTCCGTGCCCAGTACTAGTGGTCGCGTCGCATGATCAGCTTGCCGAGGGCGGGGGCGCATCGCTTAGACTCGACACGTCCGCACGTCCTGCCAGGGAGGGATCCCCAGGTGCACTGCCCCTTCTGCCGGCACTCCGACAGCCGCGTTGTCGACAGTCGGACCACCGAGGACGGCAGCTGCATCCGCCGTCGTCGACAGTGCCCGGACTGTGGCCGCCGTTTCACCACCGTGGAGACGGCCGCGCTCATGGTCATCAAGCGCAGCGGCGTCACCGAGCCGTTCTCCCGGCAGAAGGTCATCACCGGTGTCCGCAAGGCCTGCCAGGGCCGCCCGGTCACCGAGGACGCCCTGGCCCAGCTCGGCCAGCGGGTCGAGGAGTGCGTGCGCGCCAGCGGCAACGCCGAGCTGACCACCCACGACGTCGGGCTGGCCATACTCGGCCCGCTCAAGGAGCTCGACGTGGTCGCCTACCTGCGCTTCGCCAGCGTGTACCAGGCGTACGACGGACTCGAAGACTTCGAGGCCGCCATCGCGGAACTCCGCGCCGAGCGGCCCGTCCCCGAGGCGGACGGCACTCCCGTGCCCGTTCCCGCCACCGCGCCCTAGGCGGCGCCGGGCCCCACGAGGGCCCTCCAGCCAGCACCACATGGCCCCACGGGGCCCACGCGTGCCCGAAAACGGGGCACAGAACACTACAAACCGTGCGTAAGCGGGCGAGGTCTCCGCCTGCCCGCACACCGGAAGAACGAACCAGCGGTGCCCGGATTTTTCGGGGCACTTCGGGCGTTTGCCCAGGAGGAGGAGCGAGAAGTGACAGACACCACGAGCGGTTCCGCACGCGGGTCGAAGTCCGAGAAGGCCGTGGCCAAGGGCGCCAAGGCCTCGAAGGGCGGTCTCCGGATGGAGCGCATCTACACCACCCCTGGCGTGCACCCCTACGACGAGGTCCGCTGGGAGCGGCGGGACGTCGTCATGACCAACTGGCGCGACGGCTCGATCAACTTCGAGCAGCGCGGTGTCGAGTTCCCCGACTTCTGGTCGGTCAACGCCGTCAACATCGTCACGTCCAAGTACTTCCGCGGCGCCGTCGGCACCCCGCAGCGCGAGTGGAGCCTCAAGCAGATCATCGACCGCGTGGTCCTCACCTACCGCGCGGCCGGCGAGAAGCACGGCTACTTCGCCACCAAGGACGACGCCGACGTCTTCGAGCACGAGCTGACCCACGCCCTCCTCCACCAGGTGTTCAGCTTCAACTCGCCGGTCTGGTTCAACGTCGGCACCAAGCAGCCCCAGCAGGTCAGCGCCTGCTTCATCCTGTCCGTCGACGACTCCATGGAGTCGATCCTCGACTGGTACAAGGAAGAGGGCATGATCTTCAAGGGCGGCTCCGGCGCCGGCCTCAACCTCTCCCGCATCCGCTCCTCCAAGGAACTGCTCTCCTCCGGCGGCAACGCCTCCGGCCCGGTCTCCTTCATGCGCGGCGCCGACGCCTCGGCCGGCACCATCAAGTCCGGCGGCGCCACCCGCCGCGCGGCCAAGATGGTCGTGCTGGACGTCGACCACCCGGACGTCGAGGCCTTCATCGAGACCAAGGTGAAGGAGGAGGAGAAGATCCGCGCCCTGCGCGACGCGGGCTTCGACATGGACCTCGGCGGCGACGACATCGCGTCCGTCCAGTACCAGAACGCCAACAACTCGGTCCGCGTCAACGACGAATTCATGACCGCCGTCGAGAACGGCACCGAATTCGGCCTGCGCGCCCGGATGACCGGCGAGGTCATCGAGACCGTCGACGCCAAGAAGCTGTTCCGCAAGATGGCCGAGGCCGCCTGGGCCTGCGCCGACCCCGGAATCCAGTACGACACCACCATTAACCGCTGGCACACCTGCCCCGAGTCCGGCCGCATCAACGCCTCCAACCCGTGCTCGGAGTACATGCACCTGGACAACTCCAGCTGCAACCTCGCCTCGCTGAACCTGATGAAGTTCCTGCGCGACGACGACTCGTTCGACGCCCAGACCTTCGCCAAGGTCGTCGAGCTGGTCATCACCGCGATGGACATCTCCATCTGCTTCGCCGACTTCCCGACCGAGAAGATCGGCGAGACCACCCGCGCCTTCCGCCAGCTCGGCATCGGCTACGCCAACCTCGGCGCCCTGCTGATGGCCACCGGCCACGCCTACGACAGCGAGGGCGGCCGCGCCCTGGCCGGCGCCATCACCTCGCTGATGACCGGCACCGCCTACCGCCGCGGCGCCGAACTCGCCGGCGTGGTCGGCCCGTACGACGGCTACGCCCGCAACGCGGCCGCCCACCAGCAGGTCATGAAGCAGCACGCCGACGCCTCGCTGGACGCCGTCTCCTTCGACGACCTGGACGCCCCGGTCTGGCTCGCGGCCAACAAGTCCTGGCAGGACGTGCTGCGCATCGGCGCGCAGAACGGTTTCCGCAACGCCCAGGCCTCGGTGCTCGCCCCCACCGGCACCATCGGCCTGATGATGGACTGCGACACCACCGGCGTCGAGCCCGACCTCGCCCTGGTCAAGTTCAAGAAGCTCGTCGGCGGCGGCTCGATGCAGATCGTCAACGGCACCGTCCCGCGCGCCCTCAAGCGCCTCGGCTACCAGGACGAGCAGATCGAGGCGATCGTCGCCCACATCGCCGAGCACGGCAACGTGGTGGACGCGCCGGGCCTGAAGACCGAGCACTACGAGGTCTTCGACTGCGCGATGGGTGAGCGCGTCATCTCGGCCATGGGCCACGTGCGGATGATGGCCGCGATCCAGCCGTGGATCTCCGGCGCCATCTCCAAGACGGTGAACATGCCGGAGACCGCCACCATCGAGGAGATCGAGGAGATCTACTTCGAGGCGTGGAAGATGGGCGTCAAGGCGCTCGCCATCTACCGTGACAACTGCAAGGTCGGCCAGCCGCTCTCGGCGAAGAAGAAGGACTCCGAGGCCAAGGCCGAGGAGGCCCCGGCCGCCGTGGTCGAGAAGGTCGTCGAGTACCGCCCGGTCCGCAAGCGCCTGCCCAAGGGTCGTCCGGGCATCACCACCTCCTTCACGGTCGGTGGCGCCGAGGGCTACATGACCGCCAACTCCTACCCGGACGACGGCCTCGGCGAGGTCTTCCTGAAGATGTCCAAGCAGGGCTCGACCCTCGCGGGCATGATGGACGCCTTCTCCATCGCCGTCTCGGTCGGCCTGCAGTACGGCGTGCCGCTGGAGACCTACGTCTCGAAGTTCACCAACATGCGCTTCGAGCCGGCCGGTCTGACCGACGACCCGGACGTGCGGATGGCGCAGTCGATCGTCGACTACATCTTCCGCCGCCTGGCGCTGGACTTCCTGCCGTTCGAGACCCGCTCGGCGCTCGGCATCCACTCCGTCGAGGAGCGCACGCGCCACCTGGAGACGGGCTCGTACGAGCCGCTGGAGGCCGAGGAGATCGACACCGAGTCGCTGGCCCAGTCCGCCCCGGTGGCCGCCGCCAAGCCGGTCCCGGTCGTCGAGGCGCCCAAGGCGGCTCCGAAGCAGGCCCACAACTCCACGGAGCTGATGGAGATCCAGCTCGGCCTCAACGCCGACGCGCCGCTCTGCTTCTCCTGCGGCACCAAGATGCGCCGCGCCGGCAGCTGCTACCTCTGCGAGGGCTGCGGCTCCACCAGCGGCTGCAGCTGACGATCCCGGCGTTCACCTCGGTGAGGTGAACCGCTGAAGCGGGGCGAGGACTTCACGGTCCTCGCCCCGCTTTCTCGCGTTCCCGGGAAGCCGATGTCACGGATGCGGGCGGTGTCCGGTCCGTAGGGGGTGACGGCTTTTCCCGAGAGGAGCGGTGTGGTGACGGGGACGGTGCTGGTGACCGGGGCGACGGGGACGCTGGGGCGGGAGGTGGTGCGGCTGCTGGTCGCGCGCGGGGTGGCGGTGCGGGGGTTGAGCCGGCGGGCGCGCGGCGGGGGTGACGGGGTCGAGTGGGTGGTCGGGGACCTGGTGACCGGGGCCGGGATCGCGGAGGCGGTCGCCGGGGTCGAGACGGTGGTGGACTGCGCGACCACCCAGGGGAAGCAGGACGTGGCCGGGGTCGAGCGGCTGGTGGCGGAGGCCCGGCAGGCCGGGGTGCGGCACCTGGTGTACGTGTCGATCGTGGGGATCGACCGGGTGCCGATCGCGTACTACAAGGCGAAGCTCGCCTGTGAGCGGGTGGTGCGGGAGTCGGGGCTGGGGTGGACGGTGCTGCGGGCGACGCAGTTCCACGACCTGCTGTTCAAGGCCTTCGGGGTGAGCGCGAAGCTGCCGGTGTTCCCGGTGGTGACCGGCGCCCGGATCCAGCCGGTGGACGTCCGGGAGGTGGCGGCGCACGTCGCGCGGCTGGTGGGGGCGGAGCCGGCCGGGTTCGCGCCGGAGGTGGGCGGGCCGCGGGCGCGGTCGTACCGGGAGCTGGCCGAGGCGTACCTGCGGGCGGCGGGCCGGCGGCGCGTGCTGCTGCCGCTGCGGGTGCCGGGCGCGGTGGGACGGGCGCTGCGGGCGGGCGGGCTCACGGCACCGGAGCGGGCGGTGGGGCGGGGGACCTTCGAGGAGGCGTTGGCGCGGCGGTTCGGGTGAGTCCCGCAGTCGTCAACCAGGGTTGACACTCCCGCAGTTGTCAACCAAAGTTGACGGCATGAGCGAGAGCGGAGAGCTCGCGGCCGCCGCGAGCAGTCGTGACCCCGCCGTGGGGCTCCGGGCGGTCCGCGCCCTGCGTGATCTGGCGGACCGCCTGGAGTCCCTGCAGGTGGGCAACGCCCGGTCGCAGGGCTGGTCCTGGCAGGACATCGCGGTCTGCCTCGGGGTGACCAGGCAGGCGGTGCACAAGAAGTACGCACGGCGGGGGCCCGGCAGGGGCGAGGACGGAGGCTGAGCGACGTTCGAACGGTTCGCTTGCGGAGCCCGGAGGGCTGTGGTCATCGCGCAGGAGGAGGCGCGGCAGCTGCGGCAGTTCTCGCCCCCGGCGAAGAAGGCGCTGGAGCTGTCGTTGCGCGAGTCGCTGCGGCTGAAGTCGAAGGAGATCGGGGTGGGGCACCTGCTGCTCGGGGTGCTGCGCGAGGGGGAGGGGCTCGGGGCGCTGGTGGTCGCCGAGCAAGGGCTGGACACGGCGGTCGTGCGGCGGGCGGTGGAGGCCGGACTGGCCTGAGCCCGGCCCCGGTGGGGCCTGCGGTGAGGCGTCGGTCGTGTCGCGGACCGGTGTGCGAGGCGTGAATGAAGGAGATTGACCGTCAACTAGCGGCTTGAGGCCAATGTCTGAATCGATATGATCGGCCGAAAGCGTGAACGGATCAGCCGCCCGGAGACGTTTCACGACGTCGCCGGGCGGCTCGTATGCGCTCGACCCGCTGTCGGCGGCCGCAACCGTCGCCGATCCGCCGCCCGCGCCGCCGCCCGCCGACGTTGCCGAGGACCGCCCCGATGAGAGAAGCCACCAGCCCCGACGGTCGACCGCGCCGCCGTCCCGCGCCGCGCACCGTCGCCCTCACGGCGGCCGCCGTCCTGCTGGCCCTGGTCGCCGCACCGGTCGGCGTCGGCCGGGCCCTGAGCGCGCACCAGCCGCTCACCGCCCTCGCGGTGGGCGCTGTCACGGTGCTCTGGCTGATCGCGGTCGGCGTGGCCGCGTCCGGTGCCGAACGCTCCCGCCGGCTGGCCGAGGCGGTGGAGGAGCAGCAGCAGGAAACGATGACGGCGCTGGTCGTGGCCGGCAGCGCCCGGCAGGCCGAGGCGGCCGCCAAGGAGCGCGCCACCGCCGCGCAGGCCGAACGGGACGCCGCCCGCGCCGAGCAGGCCCGCGCCGAGGCGGACGTCACCGCCGCGCACGCCGAGCTGGACCGGCTGCGGGCCGAGCTGGACGCCGAGCGGGCCGAGGCCGAGGCCGCCCGGGAGCGGGCCGCCGCCGAGCGCGCCGAGCTGGACCGGATCGCCGAGGGCGTGCTGCCCGAGGTGGTGAAGAAGCTCCGCGGGGGCGCGGCCGTGGACAGCGCGCTGACCGCCCACCGCAAGCACCCCCAGTACGCGCTGCTGCGCGCCGTCGGCGAGGAGATCGGCCGGGGTGAACGGCTGCGGGCCGCCGCGCTGGCGGTCTGCGCGACCGCCGCCGGCCGGGTGCAGGCGCTGGCCACGAGCATGCACGCCGAGCTGCGTGAGATGCAGCACCGGCACGACGAGGAGGTCCTCGGCGACCTGCTGCGCCTGGACCACTCGACCGCCCAGGCGGGCCGGATGGCGGACAGCATCGCGGTGCTCACCGGGGCCCGTTCGGGCCGCCGCTGGGCCAAGCCGATCGCGGTGGAGTCGGTGCTGCGCGGCGCGCTCGGCCGGATCGGCGCCTACCAGCGGGTGCGGCTGCACAACGCCAGCACCGCCGCGGTCGCCGGGTACGCGGCCGAGGGCGTGATGCACGCGCTGGCCGAACTGCTGGACAACGCCACCAACTTCTCCGCCCCGCCGGCCGAGGTGCACGTCTACGTCGAGGAGGTGCCGGCCGGTCTGGCGGTCGCCGTCGAGGACAGCGGGCTGGGCCTGAGCGACAGTTGGCTGCGCCGCGCCGAACGGGCCGTCTCCGCCGAGCCGCAGGACCTCACCACGCTCTCCGCCGGTACCCGGCTGGGCCTCGCGGTGGTCGGCATGCTGGCGCGCAAGCACGGGCTGCAGATCTCCTTCCGGCCGTCGGCGCGCGGCGGCACCGGAGTGGTGATGCTGATTCCGCAGCAGCTGGTCACCCACCAGGCCCAGGCGCCCGTCCAGACCCCCGCGCCGGCCGTGGAGTCCTTGCGCCCCGCGCTCACCCCCGCCCGCCCGGCGCCCGCCTCGCTGCCGCCCGCGCCCGCCGCACCGAGCGCCGCCCCGATGGCGGTACCCGCCGCGGTACCGGCCGCCACGGCGGTTCCGGCGCCCACCGTCCCCGCCCAGAGCCCGGCCGCGCCCGCCCGGATGACCGACAGCGGCCTGCCGCAGCGCCGACGCGGGCAGACGCTGTCCACCACCACCCCGGCGGCCGCTCCCGCCACGAAGCCCGTACGGAACGACGCGGCGGGCGCCGCCGCCCGGTTCGGTGCCTTCCGCCGGGCCGCCCAGTCGGCAGTGCCCGTACCGGCCGCAGTGCCGACACCGGCCGCCACGCCCGTACCCGCGGCGACGCCGACCGCGGACACCGACACCACGCCCGACGCTTCCCCCGCCACTGACAAGGACTTCTGATGAGCAGCGCCACCGACCGCGACCTCGACTGGCTGTTGGAAAACCTGCTGGCGGCGACCCCCGGTACCCGGCACGCCCTGGTTCTCTCCGCCGACGGCCTTGAGGTTCCCCCGAGGTGCGGAAGGTTGCCCGAGATGGCCTGATGGGTCATGAGAAGGGAGCCTTTGTGATGGCTGCTCAGATGAAGTACCCGCC